>NZ_CP025114.1 GCF_002831585.1 Bradyrhizobium sp. SK17
CATGGCTCGGCCGGCTGCTCGCCGCCGCGCTGCGGCGGGCGCGGGAAAGGCGCCGCTCGCACCTGCCTTGCCTCCATGACGGCCTCAAAGCGATCCCGCGCGAGCGGCGGCGGCCACGCGACCGCGGCCCTCCGCCTCGCCGTTCAGTTGGAGGCGATCGCGGCGCGGCCGAGGCCGGTCTCAAGGATCACGACCGTTGGCAGACTGCCCGCACCCTGCTGGCCCGCAAGCTCGCCGGCCGCCGCTCCACTCCCGGCTGCCGGCGCTGATCGACTATGTGTTGGCCCGGCCGATCGTCTCGGCCGGCATGATCGCGCAGGAGCTGAGGATCACGCCACGCGCCGCCCAGGACCTGGTCGGGGAGCTCGGTCTGCGGGAGGCGACCGGCAGAGACAGGTATCGGGCGTGGGGGTGCTTTAGATGTCGCCTGACGATGGTGATTTGCGTTGTTTAAATCGGCAGTAACCCCATCGTGAAACGCTGCATTTGCGGTTATGATTCGCCCAACAGGAGAAAGTAAAGCAGAGCCATGGCCCGCGGGGAGTTGATGAAAAAATTGCTGGCCAGCTACGGTCGGGACGATGAGTTCCGGGCCGTAGCGGAGCAAATCATCGGCGAAGAGGAAAAGAAGAACAACCGCGTGTTGGCGCGCAGCCTGCGCAAGACCCTTGAGGCCGGCCCAAGCCGGCCGAGCGGTCCGAAGGCGCTTGCGCCCCTGCTTCCGTTCCCCGAAGCAGCCGCCGACTTCATCGAGCGGATTGAACCGCAGCACACGCACGATGATATCGTGCTCGGGGCGACGAACGTGCGGGTGCTGCTCGGCCTCGTCAAAGAGTTTCGCCGCGCCGACGAGATCCGGCGTCACGGCCTCAAGGTCCGATCCAAGCTTCTGTTCTGCGCCCGCCGGGATGCGGCAAGACGCTGTGCGCGGAGATTTTTGCAGCCGAGCTCGGTCTGCCGCTGTTCCTCGTCAAGCTCGATAGGCTGATCTCGTCCTACCTGGGCGAGACGGCTGGCAATGTCCGCAAGATTTTCGAGTTCGCCCGGAAACAGCCCTGCGTGCTGTTCTTTGACGAGTTCGACGCGCTGGCGCGCTCGCGCGATGACTCGAGCGAGCACAATGAGCTGCGCCGTGTCGTCAACAGCCTGCTGTTGTTCATCGATCATATTCAGCCGAAGGGCTTTCTGATCGCCGCGACCAACCTTGATCAATCCCTCGATCCGGCGGTTTGGCGGCGCTTCGACGAGGTCGTCTGGTTCGACAAGCCGGATCGCGCGATGATCGCCCGCTTCCTGCGGCTCAAGTTCAAGAACATCGCGACCGCGTTCGATCCGCTGCAGCATGCGGCCGCGCTGGAGGGCTATTCCTACGCCGAGATCGAGCGCGTCTGCACCCAGGCGGTCAAGACGATGATCATCGATCGCCGTAAGCAGGTGCAGGCCCGCGACTTCAATCGCGCCTTGGAGGACGAGGCGCGCCGCCGGGCAGGACAGTCTCGCCTCGCGTCGCCGAGCTAGGCGCGCCGTGGCCCGATACGATCACCTCGAACTCGTCCGGCTCCCGAGCAATTCGAGCGGCGCAAGCACGGCGGCGGCGGACCGCCGCCACCGCGCGATCGCGGCCAACACACGACGAAGCTGCGCGAGGAGCTCGACACCGCGACCCAGGAACAAAGACGCCGGCGCAAGCCCGAATTTGTCGACCCATCCCTGATTCTGCGCGTGCAGATGACGGGCGCCCTGCTCGAGGAAGAGTGGGAGCGGCTCGGGCTCACGGTTCTATCGAGCGACGCGGACCGCACGCTCGTGCTATTCGCATCGAGCGAAGACATGCGGGATTTCCGCGCGCGGCTTGACGCCTATCAGGGCGGCCCGCCCCCTGGCCAGAAGCACGCCCCCTACGTCAACTTCGTCTCCGGGATCGAAAGCATTGGATCGGTCGAGCCGCGTGATCGGATCGGACCACGCTTGCGGAAGAAGGTTTCGCTGATGTCGAGGATTTTGTCGCGCAGACATCCTATCTGGTGGACATCGAGCTTTGGGATCTGGGCGAACGTCGCCTCCGCGAGCGCAAGCTTGAGGATGTCATCCGCTACGTCGAGGCACGAGGTGGCGATGTCTTTGATCGCTATGTCGGCCCCTCGATCAGCATGTTTCGCGCGCGCCTGACAGGCGAACTGCTGCGCACGCTGCTGACGATCGAGGAAATCGCGGCGATCGACCTTCCGCCAGCGCCGGACGTGACGACGGCGGAGGCGCTCGACATGGTCCTGGCGGACGCGCCGCCTCTGAACGCGCTTGGCGATGACGCGCCGCTCATCGGCATCATCGATAGCGGCGTCAACGATCACCCGTTCCTGGCCGATGTCATCGCCGGTGCGATTGCCGTTCCTGCTGACCTCGGCACTGCCGACGTCTGGGGGCATGGGACCCGTGTTGCCGGCGTCGCGGTGTTGGCGACCTGCGCGCGCAGCTCGACGCCGGCGCCCTGCAACGCGGGGCGTATCTGTGCGGCGAAGGTCGTGAATGACCGTGGCGAGTTCGACGATCGTCGTCTTGTCCCTTCCCAGATGCGCGAAGCGATCACGACGCTGAATCAGCGTTTCGGCTGTCGCGTCTTCGTGATTGCGCTTGCCGACCGCCGGCGGGTGTTCGACGGCGGCAAGGTCGGAACATGGGCTGCCACGCTCGACGAATTGGCGCGCGAGCTCGACGTCGTCATCGTCGTCTCGGCCGGAAACCGCAGTCCGCGCGGCGGCAATCGCCTTGAGCAGGCGGTGACCGAATATCCGCGCTATCTTCTGGAGGACGCGAACCGGTTCTTCGAGCCGGCCGGCGCCCTGAACGTCATCACCGTCGGCGCACTCGCGCATGGCGAGGGTCTCGATCCCGACCGCGCCGACGATGTCCGCGTCCGCCCGATCACGCGGCTGCATGAGCCGGCGCCGTTCTCGCGGATCGGGCCGGGTCCGGGCGGCGCCACGAAGCCGGACGTCATGGAGATTGGCGGTACGCTGATCTTCGATCCAGTGGTCGCGCGGCTGCGGGGAGGGAGGATGTCGGCAGCGCGGGCGTTCTGACCCTCTATCACAGCTTTCTCGATCGCCTGTTCACCGCGGGTCGGGCACGTCCTATGCCGCTCGCGGGTCGCCTTCAGCGCCGCGCAGATCCTGACACGCTTCCCGCAGGCCTCAGCCAATCTCGTCCGCGCGCTCATTGTCGGATCCGCAGAAATCCCACAGCCGGCACAAGAGCGGCTTCAACTGCTGGGCAGCGACGCTATCCGCGCAGTCTGCGGGCACGGTCTTGTCGATCTGGAACGCGCCGCGTTCTCCGATGACGCGCGCGTCACCCTCTATGCCGAGGATCAGCTCGCTCTCGATCATTTTGCCGTCTATCGGATTCCGATCCCGGAAGCGTTTCAGGCAGGAAACGGCGAGCGCTGCATTCGCGTGACGCTGGCGTTCGACCCACCGGTGCGTCATACGCGCACCGACTATGCCGGGGTCGGCATGAGTTTTCGCCTGGTTCGCGGCTGTCAGCCGGACCTGATCTTCGATCATTATCGCAAGCGTGAGCAGGATGATGGTCCGTTCCCTGAACTTGCAGCGCGATACAATTGCAATCTCGTTCCCGGCCACAGCTACGTGAGAAAGGAACGGTCCAGCGCGCGACCGTGACGTTCAAACGCGGTGTCGAAGAATACGGCGACAGCTACTATCTCGTGGTGCGCTGCGAGAGCGGCTGGGCGACGCATGTCGATCGTCAGCAATTCGCGGTCGTCGTCGAACTACTTCACAAGGCCGAAGTGCAGCTCTACGAGCGCGTGCGGCAGCGGGTCAGGGTCCAGGCTTAGCGTTCGTCCTGTTCTAGTGGCGGATTTATAGTTTCACTTCGTCCGGCCGCTTGCCATGCACCCGCTCGATCAGGTCATTCCGTTTGACGTTTTCGATCAGGAGATTTCGCGTTTGAACACTTTGCTCGATACGTTTGGCATCGCGATCCCAGACGGCGCCAATATACTGATCAATAAGGCGCGAAGCGCACGGCACGGGAGGGGGCGCTAATTGCTGGTTCATACTGAGGTTGTCGATGGACCCTTGGCATTGCGAATGCGACGCCTCAATGCCGCACGCGACCAAGCCATCGGCCGTCAGATCCTGACACTCCCTCTTCTCGCGGCTCGGCTCGCGGGTGGGTTCATCGCACCGGCGACGCAGGAAATCTTGTATCCGGCCATAAGGCAGGCGCTCGAGGCGGGCGGATACGAGGATATCGACAAGGTTTGCCAACTGCCGGGGATGCCGGCGGCTGTGCTGTCCGCGCTTCGAGACTGGTGGGACGTGGAGGCCCCAGGCTCGTTGCCCGACAACGCTCGCCTCAGAGACTTCACTTTACTCGAGCGCCGCGTGCGAGGCGCGCTGCCGGCCGGCATGCTGTCCCCACCCGATCTGGTAAGAGCAGCCCTGGAGAGACTTCACTTTGCCCCGAAGTTAGTCGGCGCGATCACCATTCAAGGCGTTCCCGGCGTCAAACCCGTATGGCGTCCGCTCTTGCAGGCCCTCTGCGAGGCGGTGCCGGTCCGATGGATTGGATCACAACACAGCGGGCGCGCCTGGTTCGCCGGAGAGATTGAGACATACCCCACAGGGGCGGCGTTGCTCCTCTCCGCTGATCTCTGTGCCGATCCACGAAGTGAAGTGAGAGAGGCGTTGCGCTGGGCGCGCGCGCTTGTGACGGCCGGAAAAGCCTCTCCCAATGAGATCGCCATCTCGGCGGCTTCGCCAACTGCGTGGGACGACGCGTTTCTGGTTCTTTCGCGCGAGGCGGGGCTTCCCGTGCACTTCACACACGGCATTCCGGCTCTAGCGACCCGCGAAGGACAGGCCTGTGCTGCACTCGCGGACATCCTGTTACGCGGGCTGTCGCAAGACCGCGTGAGGCTCCTGTTTGCCCGTCTGCCGCGCAGTCCGGCCAAAGATAACCTGCCCGGCGACTGGACCAAAGGGTTGCGGCGGAGCGCCGCGCTGACGAGCCCGGGACTTTGGCGGCACGCTCTCGAGCAGGCGCGGGGAGAGCGGACAGACGGCGATCTCGCGGAACGCGCACTGTTGCCAATTCTGGATGACTTGGCTTGCGGCATCGCGGCTGCCGACGCGGTCGGGCGCCGTCTGTTGAGGGGACCTACAATGACTTTGTGGCGCGACGCGTTGCGTATGGCGCCCCCGCAGGCCATCGAGCTCTCGTTGCAGGCGCTGCGCATTGCGGACGGGCGTGAACCCGGAAACTCGATCGCGTGGGGACCTGCAGGTCACCTAGCGGCAGCCCCTCGCGCGCATGTACGCCTCATTGGGCTTGACGCAAACGCGTGGCCGAGACGGTCGAGCGAAAACCCGATCTTGCCGCAGCACCTGCTGGGACACATCAGACTTCCGTCTGCGGAAGCGGGCCAAAACGACCAGGCGATGCATGACATCATCATCGATCAATCTCAGAGTTATACGCTTTCACGCGCTTACAGGAGTGCGACGGGCTCTCTGCAAGCAGCCAGTACCTTGTGGCGGAGGGATAAGGAGCGCGTCGTCGGGCGTAGCGCAATCCCCGCGCATGCCTTCAGCGAGAGCGATCGTCTCTATGCCCGCCCGACCGATGCCGGGAAGGACCCGCAAGTGCGCGCAAGTCGGGCCTGCTGGCGGGCCTGGTGGGAAAGCGAGCAGCTCACCGCGCACGACGGGCGGATCCGTCCCGACCATCCGCTTATCGTCGACGCCCTCGCGGAAATTCAATCCACGACGTCTCTCCATCGGCTTCTGTGCGATCCGCTGGGGTTCGTCTGGGAATACGCGCTTCACTGGCGCCAGCCAAACCTCGACCCTCAGCCGCTCGCGCTCGACCATCGCGCGTTTGGCGAACTCGTCCACTCCCTCATCGGAGGCGTGCTGCGCGACGGTTTGCCTCGAAACGCCGACGAGATCGGGATCGCTCTGGACCGAGAGGCGGCGCGTCTCGCCGACGCGTGGCCGATCATTAGGGCCGTTCCACCCGGCCTTCTTTGGGGCCATACAATAGCGATGGCCCACGAGCGTGCGCTGCGAGGCCTCACAGAAGCTCTGGGCGAACAGCGCGGCGTGACCTGGACAGAGCTTTCCTTCGGCGAGCCAAGCGACGCGCCTCACCCGTGGACCACACTCGCACCCGTCCCGATCGGGCAGACCGGCGTTTCCTTCCGGGAAGGATTGATCGACTCGACGAGGATGCGGGGCGTGGCGCTGCGATCATCACTGACTACAAGGTCGGGACAGCGCCTGAGCGAAAAAAACCGATCGCGTTCGATCGCGGCGCTGAACTTCAGCGCGTCTTCTACGCCCTTGCGGTGCGGTCCCTGCTTCCAGAGCTCCGGAGCGTGAGCTCGCAGTTGACGTACCTCAAGCACGACCCCGCGCGCACCCTAAGCCTGACAAACGAGGAGCTTGAGAAGGCCATTGAGCAGGCGGTTGGGTTCACCGACGCGGGCGCTCGCCTGCAACGCAGTGGCGAGATCGCGCCTGGATCGGCGCCGGCATTCTTCGACTCGCTCTCCGTTGCCCTGCCGGCGGACCTGGACTCGTATCGCCGTGTGAAGCGTCGTTCGTTTGCTCAGGCAAACGGTGCGCTCGACAAGCTTTGGAGCAGCCAGTGAGCGTGCCCGACTTCGACGCCCGCCGGCGGGCACTTACTGATTTCAAATCCAACATGCTGGTTGAGGCCGCGGCTGGCACCGGCAAGACGTCGTTGATGGCCGCCCGCGTCGCAATGATGATCGCGACGGGAATTGATCCTGCAAAGATCGCCGCGATCACCTTCACCGAGCCGGCGGCGAGTGAGCTCGAGGCGCGTATACGCTGGACCATCGACGAGCTCCGCAATGGCCGGCTGCCTCCCGCGCTCTCGGGGGTTCTCTCGCTGCCCTTAGGCGAAGCGATGCGTGCGCAGCTCGCTTCGGCCACCCCACGCATCGGGGAGATAACGGCAACGACGATTCACGGCTTTTGCCAAGCCATCCTTCGTTCGCACGGGATCGACGCGGCGCTTGACCCTGGTTCACGCGTGGTCGACGAGACCATTGCCGATGCCCTCTTTGATGAAGTGCTTGCGGCTTGGCTCAAGGAGATGCTGGCGCGTGGTGACGAGCAGGACGGTCCGGTTGCTGTTCTTGCGAAGGACGATCCACTGGGCGTGGTTGAGCGGATCCGTGAGCTTGCCGACCTTCGGCGAAAGCATCGCAGCGCGACCGTGCCAGCCCCGGATTTCTCAACACGGCCGGACCGCACTTTCGCGGACGCCGTTACGGCGTTTTCTCGCTGGCACGCCGCGGGACCCGGAGAAACGTGGACAGCTGATCTCATCGCAGATCTCGACCGCCTTGTTGCGTTCTTCGACGGCGATCACGCGAAGGCCGAATTCTCCGTGCTCTGGCGACTGACTCAGCCACCGCGCATAAGCATGATGCGACAGAAAAGCATCGACCTGCTGCCCTACGACAGGACGCGCTTCTGGAGACAGGCGCTCGGAGAAGCGGACGGGCGCCGTCGCGGACAGGAAGCAACCGAACACTTCGAAACGGTACAGACGGCTTACCGGACACTGATCGGCGCCATTGCGCAAAGCCTCGTACATGAACTAGCTGCGCACCTAAGCGGAGTGATCGACGCCTACGATCGGCGCAAGCGCGAGGCGGCCGTCCTCGACTTTGATGACTTGCTGCGACAGGCGCGAGCGCTGATCTGCGAAAATGCTGATATTCGCGCCTGGCTCGCTGGCCGGTACGCGTATCTGCTGGTCGATGAATTCCAGGACACCGACCCCGTGCAGGCCGAAATCGTATTTTGTATAGCCGCGCTGTCGCAGCCCGAGACTTGGAGCAGCGCCGTTTTGCGGCCCGGAGCGCTGTTCCTGGTCGGTGATCCCAAACAGGCGATCTATCGCTTTCGCGGCGCTGACGTTGAGTCCTACGCGCTCGCCAAGTCCGTCATTGCAAAGGCCAAGAATGGCTGCCTGCTAGCGGTCACCGCGAATTTCAGGTCCCGCCCGGAGATTATCGCGCACGTCAATCGCGTGTTCCAAGATGTTCTCGAGAAGACAGGACAGCCGGGATTCGTGCCGCTCGCTCCGACCCTTGAACTGCCGCCACTACCTTTCGCCGCGGCCGCGAAACTGACAATCGACGTTCCGCGGGACGCGAACGCCGAGGAACAGCGCGAAGCGGAAGCGTCCGCCGTCGCAGAGCTGTGCGCGCGCTTGATTGGTGCCCTGCCAATCTGCGGGCCGGATGGGATAGAGCGATATTTGCGCGCAGGCGACATTGCGTTGCTCGCGCCTACACACACGGACCTCTGGCGCTATGAACGCGCCCTCGAAGGACGGCGCATCGCGGTGGCGTCCCAGGCAGGTCACGCGCTGTTCCGGCGCCAGGAGCTTCAGGACATTCTCGTCCTGATCCGCGCGATCGCGGATCCGCTGGACACGTTGGCTTTCGGCGCTCTCATGCGAGGCCCGGTTGTCGGGCTGCGTGACGAAGACCTTCTCGATATCACGGCGGCGCTTTCTCCCGACCAGGACGGTCGTCGGCGCTTCCAGCTACGGACGCCGTCGGACGAGGTAAGTCATCCCCTGGCAAGAGACATCCTGGTAAAGCTTCAGGCACTTCACCGCCTTGCCGCGGAACTCACGCCGATGCAGCTCGTCGCCTTCGCGATAGAGCGCTTGAACTTGCGAGTGATTATGGCGGCACGGCACGGCCAGCGGAACGCGCGCGCGCTCGCGAACCTTGACGCCATCGTCGAACTCGCCAGGCCCTACAATGTTGCTGGCCTGCGCGCCCTCGCGCTCGATCTCCAACGCGGATGGCAGAGCAAGCGCCGGCATCCAGAAGGAAGGGTCGATGCGTCCGAGGATTCGGTGGAGATCGTCACGATGCACAGCGCCAAGGGTCTGGAATGGCCCGTCGTCATCACGGTGAATTCTTCAACCCGCTTCAAGCCTCAGGACCAGTTTGTCTATCGGCAATCCGACGATACGATCCACTGGGTCGTCGGGGGCATCGAGCCGCCCGCACTTGCGGCAGCCCGCGAAGAGGAGGAGTTTCGCGAGGCACGGCAGCGGGAAAGGCTTTGGTATGTCGCGACGACGCGCGCCTGCGATCTGCTGGTGATCCCCGAACTGCCGGGCGCACCCTCACGCTCATGGTCGAGAGTGATGAATCTCGGGCAAAAGGAACTTCCCGAGATCCAACCTGACATGTTGCCTGAGCCCGTCCCGAGCGCTGTGCAGCCCGTCGCCAATGATCAGTCTGAGACCATATTTGCGGCCGAAGGCGAGAGACTGGCCGGTGCTTCGCCGTCGATCATATGGGATCGTCCGAGCGAACGCGACGCGGATCGCAGCGCCGAGATTGTGGACGCGTTCGTTGTCGACGACGCGTCTCATGCGCTGCCGGAAATAGATGGTGCCGGGGCGCTGCGCGGTACGATCTTGCACAAGCTTATGGAAGAGCTCCTGACTGGCGAGCTTGGCTCGTTCCGAGACCATGCGGCAGCACGCGCGACCGAGCTACTCGCGCAGCTACAATCGAACGTGCACGACGAGAGGGATGAAGGGGGCCCCGACGCGCTCGAAATGGCGGAGACGGCCCTGCGCACTTTGGCTCTTCCTGAACTCGCACCCTTTCTCGGACAACTAATTCCTGAAATCCCGCTCTGGGCGGCAAACCCGCCGCACTACCTCGTCGGACGCGCAGACGCGGCGGTCGTCGAGGGAGAGCGCATTGCGCTCGTCATCGACTGGAAGTCGGACGTGAACCCCACGGCGGCGGCACACAGTGCGCATGCGGCGCAGCTGCGCGACTATATCCGCGTCACAGGCGCCGAGCGGGGCGCTATCGTCTACATGTCCGCAGCGCAAGTGTCCTGGATTGAACCTACCTAGCGCGCTCACCAGGGCGGATTGAGAATCGGCGAGGGCGAGCAAACCAAAACCCCGCGCGACCCACGGGTCATCGCGACGTAGAGATTGCGCGCGTTGAGAGCGCCGGCATTGAGAACAACCGAGATGTCGGCTTCGAGACCTTTCAGGAGCAGGGTGCTTCCGACGGAACGCCTGGCGAGGGGCCGGCCGATGAGCCGAGATTGTTCTCGGATCGTCACCGTCGCCTCTCGGAACGAGGGTCCGCCGGGAGAGGCTGCAAGTTGCAGAGCCCGCTGGGCTGCTGCCAGCACGGCGGGACGGTAGCACCGAACCCCACCCGCGCGGTTGATGGCGGTGAGAAGATCCGAGACCTCTGCAAACGACCGCGACGCTTCAAACCTCACGGCCGTTTCCTCGATACCGGAAAGGGCCCGTCCGAGTTTACCAGCATGAGCTGCCGCAACCGACCGCACGAGGTCGTCTGCGGAAAAGGCGCTCATCAAGTTCTCTGCAAAATCGGCCACGACGGAGAGCGCTTCGGGTTTCGCGAGGTCGAGCGTACCGCCAAAATCCGTAAGATCGCGCAGGTCCACAGCCTCGACCGTCACGGCTCCCGCGACTTGGCGGGCGAAACGACGCTGTCCGCGAGGGTCCGTGCTGTCACCGATGATCAAAACCTTCGTCTCGCCCGGCGCGTCCACCGCGGCTGCCGCTTGCCGCAGCGCATCGTCCTGGCGACCATCGAGTTGAATCCACCGGACACTGCCAGGTGCTGTCCGAAGGTCGATCGGCCTGCCTGCCGCTAGGTCAGGTCGTATCGACAGCAACCACTTACCTAAATCGTGCGCCCCTGCGTTGTTCCATCTCCACGGAGTCACAAGTTCTCCGACAATCGGGAAAAACGACACCACGTCCGCCTGCCAATCTGCCAACGGGTCGGCGCCGAATCCAAAGATAGACTGAAACGGATCTCCGACGATGGCGGTGGGTAGACTTTGAGCCAACCAGGTTACAAGGGCGTGCTGGCGGATCGAACAGTCCTGGTACTCATCGACAAATAAGCATCGGAAATTGGCGGCGAGAACGTCATGAAGGTGCCCGGCGGCAACCAGGCGCGCTGCCGTGTCACGGATGGCTTCGTAGTTCGGCCGGGCGCCAGTTACGATTCGCGGATCGTGTCCCGCGCGTTGCGGAAACGTAGAAATCAGCCTGATCGCGAAGCCGTCGAGTGTCGTGGCGCGGTAAACACTCGGCTTCACGCCCGCCCTTTCCAGGCGGCCTCGGAGCGCGGCGACCCCGGCGTTGGTGTGTGTCAGCACTAGAGCGTTTCATTGCTTAATTGAATCGGAGGGGATTCCGGTTTTGGGCGGTTTGTGATTCAAGATGCTGACTGGATTGGAGGCCAGCATCGCATGACCCGACCTCTTTCCCTTGATCTTCGCGAACGTGTGGTGGCGTCGGTTCTGGCGGGCGAGAGCTGCCGGTCTGTGGCGGAACGGTTTGGCGTTGCGGTCTCATCGGTTGTGAAGTGGTCACAGCGGCAGCGGGCGACCGGCTCGGTTGTGCCTGGCAAGATGGGCGGTCACCGCAAGCCTGTGCTTGATCCGCACCGCGCCTTCATCGTCGAGCGGATCACTCAGACGCCTCACCTGACGCTGCATGGTCTGAAGGCGGAACTGGCAGCCCGTGGGGTCAAGGTCTCACACAACGCGGTCTGGCTGTTCCTGCGCCGGGAAGGGCTGCGGTTCAAAAAAAACACTGTTCGCTCTCGAACAGGCTCGCGCCGACGTCTCTCGTAGGCGTCAGCGTTGGCGATCCTGGCAGGCCGGGCTCGATCCGGGCCGCCTCGTCTTCATCGATGAGACCTGGATCAAGACCAACATGGCCCCTTTGCGAGGCTGGGGCCCCAAAGGGGCACGCCTGCGCGGCTTCGCCCCGCACGGTCACTGGCGTACCCTCACATTCCTCGGCGCGCTCCGCCATGACCAACTCACGGCACCCTGCGTCTTCGACGGCCCGATCAACGGCGAATGCTTCTGCGCTTATGTGAAGCACCTTCTCCTGCCAACCCTGCGCGAAGGCGACATCGTCATTCTCGACAATCTCGGAAGCCACAAGTCGAAAGCTGTCAGGCAGATGATCCAGGCTGCTGGCGCCAGGCTCTGGTACCTGCCGCCATACTCGCCCGACCTCAACCCGATCGAGCAGGCCTTCTCCAAGATCAAACACTGGATGCGGCAAGCTCAGAAGCGCACCATCGAGGACACCTGGCGCCACATCGGTCAGCTCGTCCAGGACATCCAGCCTCGCGAATGCGCCAACTACTTCGCTAACGCGGGTTATGCTTCAGTCAAAATGTGAAACGCTCTAAGATGGGTTTCGAGCCGTCGTGCCGCGTGAGAGCATCGGTGATGAGCTGGGTCTTGCCGCAGCCCGCAGGCGCTATCACCAGCCCGCGGTTTATCGAGCGCAGGTCGATTTCAACGGCTGCCATCTTCGACCCAGTCCCGAAGGCCGTCGATGACGCTGGTGAGGCTGGCATCAGCCTCGCCGTAGGCGGGGCCGACGATCGTCCGGCCCGCCGTTTCCATCGTGCTAATGGTCTTCAACCATCCAAAGCGGGCTGCCGCGTTTCCGAGGAGGGTGCGACTGTCGGGGGCCAGACCGTCTATCAACGCCTCGGTCTCCAGATCGCCGAGCGTGTTCGCGCCATTGGAGATTGTCCTGATATGCGCTTCGATCAAGGCGCGATCCTTCGTCTCGATAGCGAGCTCGAGCAGTTCGCTCACAGGACCGTCCGGCAGTGCGGCGAACAATTCCTGTTCGAGCGCTCGCCCGCCGCCCCATGCGAACACCTTGCCACCGCCCGCAATAAAAGCCGCTTCTGCCGCTGTTGGAGCGGGCTTGTCACTGTCTCTCAGGATGGCTATCCAGTAGCCGAGGGATTGCAAAGCGGTCGCGCGGCTGAAGGTCTCATCGCCGTTGCCATTGACCAAAGTCGCGCCACATGCCGACAGCGACGTCTCGCCGCTCGCGGTGAAGTGCTGGTCCAGACCACGCATTAGACCGATTTCGCTGCCGCCCTCGCACACCACAATGGACGACGCGAGTAAGGCGTGGGCGTGGGCGCGGATGGTGCCCTGTACGTCCCCGGCGTCGCTCGCGCGTCTGACTGTATGCTGCCCGCCGTTCCTGCGGACGATGTGAAGCTGGTGTGCGTTCAACTCGGCGACGGCGATCGGCGAATGGCTCGTCGCGAAAACCTGCAGCGGCGGTACTTCTTCCTTTGCGCCCAAAGCACCAAGCAGGCGAATGATGCGATGCGGCTCGAGCCCGTATTCGAGTTCGTCGATGAGAAACGTGGTGACCTTCTCGGCCGCCTTCCGCTGCAACGCCGCGATCAGCAGGCGCGACGAACCGAGGCCAAGGGCGCGGAGCGGCACCCCTTCCTCGTCATGGAGTGAGATGGTCCCGCCCGTGAAGGTGACCGAGCCGGCATCGATGAGCGCCTGGACGGCGGCGCCCACGGGCACCCCCATGTCTCCGGCAGCCGCCTTGACCAGCTTGAGCGGCTCCGCGAGTTCCTTGAGATCTTTTTGGTCGAAGGCGTCGCGCATCTCACGCGCCGCCCGCGTCAGCTCCTTTGATGCGTCGGTCTTGCCATCGGTGAGTTTGGTCAGCACGGATCCGCGTCGCCAAGTCAGATGGGTGTCGCCGGTGACGCCAAGCCTAGCGGGCGCGACGCGCGTGCGATCAGCCCAGTTGAGGTTGCGGGTCCGACCTGCAGCCTGCGCGCGGGGCGAGACGAGCGTCCACTCCGGCTCGAGGTCGTCCTGGACGGTGAGCTGCAGAGTCAGCGTGGTTTCGAGGCCGGAGCCGGGCTCCGGTTCCACCACCCCGGTAGCTGAATTGAAGCCCACGAGGAAGTCGCCGTAGGAGTCGATGTTCTTCAGAGGATCGTCCAAGGCGCCGAGAGTCAGTGCAATGCGGATGGGGTGACCGAAATCGAGAGCGTGGAAGTCGGCGTCGGTGAAGGAGAGCGACCGCCGTGCGCCGAGGCAAAGGTCGATGGCATCAAGGATGGTGGACTTGCCGCTGTCCCCGGGCCCAATCAGGCAATTTACCCCTGGACTAGGCAGCCAGCGAAGGCTCTTGACCGCCCGAAAGTTTTCGATCTCAAGCACACGGACCAACGCCATCCTGCTTCCCCCGCTCGTTCGCCACTGGGAGTGTCCACCGAGTGGGTGGAAATCAGCGACTCCCAGTCGAAACCCTCGTATCAGCGCGGGCGACATGGCTGAACTTGACTTACAATGCAAATGCATTACATGGGATGCTGTAACGATGCAAGGAGCGGGTTATGGCCAAGACCGCTGAAATCCTCGAAATCCCCGCGACCATCACTGAGCGCGGCCAGACGACCGTGCCCGCCGCCATTCGCAGAATGCTGGCTCTCGGCAAACGCGATCAGGTCGTGTTTCGCGGGCTCGCGGACGGCACCGTCGTGATCGCGAAGAAGCAATCGAGCGCCAACGACGGCGATCCGGTGATCGGCAGGTTCCTCGCCTTCCTGGCGCACGACATGGCGAACGAGCCGGCGCGAATTCGGCCAGTGCCGAAGTCGCTGGTCGCGCGCGGCAAGGATCTCGCCAAGGGCGTCAAAGTCGATCTCGACGCGGCGCTGCCGGAAGATGATGCGTGAGCGACGATACCTTCGAGGTCAACGGTTGGGCGATCTATGCGCATCCGCTTTTTCTCGACCAGCTAGAGGCGATGATCGCGGCGGTCGAGAAGGCGCGCAAGAAAGACCCAACGGGATATAAGAAGAAACGCGCCGCAAAGCTCCTCGCGGCCGTCTTGAAAGTGGCGTTCGAAGATATCCCAGGTGACCCGACCCGCGACGTCTATCGCCAGGGCGGCACGCTCGGCGACGACTACAAGCACTGGTTCCGCGCCAAATTCCTGCAGCAGTTCCGGCTGTTCTTTCGCTACCAACAATCAGGAGACGCTAAAATCATCGTGCTCGCTTGGGTCAACGATGACTCGACGCTGCGCGCCTACGAGAGCGGCAGCGACGCCTATGCCGTGTTTCGGAACATGCTGAATCGCGAGAATCCGCCAGATACGTGGAAGGAGCTTCTCGCCGCTGCATCAGACGCCGGCGCGAGACGTCGGATCGCGCGTGCGACGCGCGAGCGGTAATCCAAGAAAGCGATACGCGATGATCGTACCAACAAAGCTCGCTCGGTTTGACGCGCGTGTTCGCGCCTTTCTCGCGCAGCATTTCAAAAGCCGGGCGCCCTCGCTCGCTGAACTCACGGGGCTGTGGGAAACCTACGCGCGCCTTGGCCTTCCCAACGAGGATTTTGTCGCGGAGTTCACCAACGGCAAGCCGGCAAGCCTGGCTCAACGCACATGGGAGCTTCTGCTTGCGCAGCACCTCCACGACCAAGGTCACGAACTGACCTGCGTTGGCGATGGCCCGGATTTGCGCCTTGAACATGGCGGCGTGAGGATATGGATCGAGGCCGTCTGCCCTGAGCCGAAAAACCTTCCCGCCGATTGGCTCGAAGAGCCGAAGCCAGGCGAGGCGAAGGTCGGTACGTTTCCTCACGAACAAATCTTGTTGCGCTGGACGACTGCCTTTGACGCGAAGGTCAGCAAGCTCCAAACGTATCTGAAAAAGGGAATCGTGCTGCCAACGGATGCCTACATCATTGCGATCAACGGCTGCCAGCTGGGATGGACGCCCGGTGCGCGTGGAATCACGCAGATGCCCTTTGGCGTCGAAAGTGTTTTTCCCGTGGGTCCGTTGCAGTACTTGATCAACCGCGAGACCAGAAGAATCGAAGGCGCCTCCCTTTCATTGCGATTTTCCATTGTAAATCACAACAACACTGCAATTCCGACGACGCCGTTCCTCGATCCGGCTTACGCCGGTGTGTCAGCTGTATTTGGTTGCGCCACCGATCGGCGCCATGGAAAGCCTCTGACCATGCACGTAGTCCATAACCCGCTGGCGACGGTGCCGGTATCGCACGGACTGTTTGGTGTCGATGAAGATGAATGGTTCGCGGTGCCGGTGCCAGACGCTCCAGGTGAATTTGATCTAACCCACGCCTAGCGGGGTCACCCCGCGACGGTCTGAACGCCCACCTTTTCCTATGGTTGAACAGGCGAGAGGCCATACGTCGATAGCGCGCGGCGAAACCGTGAAAAGATGATATGCAGCTTGCCGGAGGTAAGGCAGGAGAGACGATCGCAACAGACCAGCCGGTCGGGCTGACGACAGTGTGATCTGGCAGGGAGTCGCAGCGACATGTCTACGATCCAGCTTTCAGCAACGCCACGCGGTAATGGTTACCAGGCGACCGTGACATTCCCAGACGGGCTCTCGGTTAGCTCGGAAGAAACCTATCCGACGATCACCGAGGCCATCACCGCCGCGGCGATGAAGCTACTCGACATGCCCGAGCGTCTGGCAACATTGGACCAAACAGGCGCGTGATCAGCGCCTGTTGGCGAGTTCGACCAGCACGTCGCCGTGGCATGCGAGCGGCGCGCAGAAATGAGATCGCGCCCGCGCAGTTGCTCGAGCGCATTCATCAGCGCAGGTTGCGCAGCGATCCAAGCGCGATATTTTGCGATGACCTCGGCGCGCGTGCCGTCGCGGCCGATGACGAATGGATTGCTTAGAGCGTTTCATTGCTTAATTGAATCGGAGGGGATTCCGGTTTTGGGCGGTTTGTGATTCAAGATGCTGACTGGATTGGAGGCCAGCATCGCATGACCCGACCTCTTTCCCTTGATCTTCGCGAACGTGTGGTGGCGTCGGTTCTGGCGGGCGAGAGCTGCCGGTCTGTGGCGGAACGGTTTGGCGTTGCGGTCTCATCGGTTGTGAAGTGGTCACAGCGGCAGCGGGCGACCGGCTCGGTTGTGCCTGGCAAGATGGGCGGTCACCGCAAGCCTGTGCTTGATCCGCACCGCGCCTTCATCGTCGAGCGGATCACTCAGACGCCTCACCTGACGCTGCATGGTCTGAAGGCGGAACTGGCAGCCCGTGGGGTCAAGGTCTCACACAACGCGGTCTGGCTGTTCCTGCGCCGGGAAGGGCTGCGGTTCAAAAAAAACACTGTTCGCTCTCGAACAGGCTCGCGCCGACGTCTCTCGTAGGCGTCAGCGTTGGCGATCCTGGCAGGCCGGGCTCGATCCGGGCCGCCTCGTCTTCATCGATGAGACCTGGATCAAGACCAACATGGCCCCTTTGCGAGGCTGGGGCCCCAAAGGGGCACGCCTGCGCGGCTTCGCCCCGCACGGTCACTGGCGTACCCTCACATTCCTCGGCGCGCTCCGCCATGACCAACTCACGGCACCCTGCGTCTTCGACGGCCCGATCAACGGCGAATGCTTCTGCGCTTATGTGAAGCACCTTCTCCTGCCAACCCTGCGCGAAGGCGACATCGTCATTCTCGACAATCTCGGAAGCCACAAGTCGAAAGCTGTCAGGCAGATGATCCAGGCTGCTGGCGCCAGGCTCTGGTACCTGCCGCCATACTCGCCCGACCTCAACCCGATCGAGCAGGCCTTCTCCAAGATCAAACACTGGATGCGGCAAGCTCAGAAGCGCACCATCGAGGACACCTGGCGCCACATCGGTCAGCTCGTCCAGGACATCCAGCCTCGCGAATGCGCCAACTACTTCGCTAACGCGGGTTATGCTTCAGTCAAAATGTGAAACGCTCTAGGTCAGATGTCAAGTGTCCTTCGTTGATGAAACTTTTGGAATCTTTTTCCTTTCCGACGGATGACACCTTGCGGTGTCATTTGGACCGATTCACTCCGGCCGGGCTGAGCCGCATGGCCAGTGGCTTGATCGCCACCATGCGAGCAAGCGAGCGACTGCGCTCTGATGCAATCAAGCGGGAAATTGGAGCGCGCCGTGGATATCGGCGGATCAATTGGGAGGAATGGGCAACAGCTTATGGGTGTCGAGACTTCGATCGCCCGCGACGTTGTCGCGCTCACGCTGGACGCGCGACTTTCGTCACTTCGGCCCTGCGCCGAGCTCGGGCGGGACGCGCGCCGCCGGCGACAGACCTCATCTCGAAAAGGGCATCGATGATCGGGCACTCCGGAACCTGATCGCCCTTGCATTGCGCCGCCATGTCCGACATCGCCCGCTCCAACCGCTGCAGGTCGACGATCTTCCGACGGATATCCCTGAGATGTTCGACGGTCAGCGCGTTGACCTCCGCACAGGTGAAGGCGTGCCCGTCAACCAGGCGGAGCAGGTTACGCAATTCGTCGAGGCTGAAGCCAAGTTCTCGACCCCGACGAACGAAATGCAGCCGCCTGACATGCTCGACCCCGTAGATGCGGTAGCCGGCGGCGCTGCGAGCCGGCGCCGGCATGATGCCGATCTTCTCGTAGTAGCGGATTGTCTCGATGTTCACTTCGCTGCGCTCTGACAATGCCCCGATCGAAAAGTCTTCGGTTTGCTTCATTTTTGGCCTCACAAATCCGTGAGAAGTTCTCGCTTGACCCTGTAGTCCCTACAGGCCTTAGGGTCACCATAGATCGATTTCGGGAGCGTGTTCAATGACGGTGCGAGACGAGGCAACAGCGCTGCCAAACGAGGTCATGACGACGACGCGGAATCAATTGGGCGCTGCGGCGCTGCAGGCGAATGACCGAACCAAGGGCGGCGCCTCGCGGCTCCTCGCGGCGGGCGGCATCCTGGCAGCGCTCGGCGCCGCATCGTGCTGCGTCATACCATTCGCCCTTTTCACGCTGGGCGTCAGCGGCGCCTGGATCGGCAATCTGACTGCGCTGGAGCCGTATCAACCGCTCTTCGCCCTCGTCGCGCTGGGCTTCATCGGTTACGGCGCTTATCGGGTCTACGCCAAACCGAAAGCTGCATGCGTCCCGGGGTCTTATTGCGCCGATCCGAAGTCCGACAGATTGGCCAAGATCGGTCTTTGGGCCGCGACCGGGCTCGTCATTGTCGCGCTCGGCTTCCCCTACCTCATCCGCGCCATCGCATTCTGAACCCAGGAGATCGCCATGTTTCATCGCCTTGCATCCGCCGTCCTGACCATCGGCTTGTTCGCTGCGCCCTCGCTCGCCGTCGCGGCCGAATCGACGGTCACCCTCGCCGTCCATCACGCGGGGTGCGTCCTTTGTGGTCCCATCGTCAAAAGCACTCTGGAACACGTGACCGGCGTGAAATCGGTTCAGGTAAGCCAGGCCGACGGCATGGATGACGTCACGGCGACGGTGCTGTTCGACAATGCTCTCACGTCCCCGAACGCCATGATCAAGGCGACAACCGATCATGGCTATCCCGCCGATCTGAAGTCATGAACGCGGACGGGCAAGGCGTCAGGCCATTTGCTCTTGGAATTATTGGGGCCGTTTTGGCGGTAACCTGCTGTGGGGCGCCCATCCTGATCGCAAGTCTCGCGACCGCCGGCATTTCGGCGTCGCTTGCCGCGACGGGCTATGTCGGAATCGCGATTGTGCTGACAGGTTTGGCAGTCGCCGCCTTTTGGCTCGTTCGCCGCCGCTCAAGCGCTGATTGTTGCGCGAGTACATTGGACAGGAAGAGTTCAAATCATGAGTGACTGCTGCGCGCCCGCGAAAAAAGGACAAAGCTACGACCTCGTGGTCGTCGGCGCCGGCTCGGCCGGCTTTTCCGCCGCGATCACCGCCGCCGAGCAGGGTGCACAGGTCGCGCTCATCGGATACGGCACGATCGGCGGCACCTGCGTCAATATCGGCTGCGTGCCTTCGAAAGCGTTGATCCGGGCTACGGAGGCGGTGCACCACGCCAATGTCGCGCAAACTCGGTTCGCAGGCATCGAAAGTGGCGCCCGCGTGGTCGATTGGGCCGCACAGATCGCCCAGAAGGACGCTTTGGTCGCTGGACTGCGTCAGGCGAAATACGCCGACCTCCTGCCCGAATACAACAACGTAGCCTACCGAGAAGGTCAGGCCCGGCTCGTCGCTGGCGGCGTCGACGTGGATGGTCAGCGGCTCACTTCGGAGCGCATCATCGTTGCAACTGGTGCGCGCCCCGCGCTGCCGCTGATTCCCGGAATCGCCGACGTCTCGCCGCTCGACAGCACGGCGGCGCTCGCCATGTCGCAACTACCGCGTTCGTTGATCGTGCTTGGCGGCGGCTATGTGGGGGCTGAACTCGCCCAAACCTTCGCGCGCGCTGGCGTCGCGGTCACGCTGGTCTTTCGCAGTCGGCTCCTGCCGGAGGCCGAGCCCGAGATCGGATCGGCTCTCGCGGGCTACCTCGCCGATGAAGGGATCACAGTCATCAGCGGAGCGGCCTATGATTCCGTCCGCAGGACCGATGACGGCGGTGTGGCTCTCGCCATTATCCGCAGCGGCCGTCCGGACATATTGACAGCCGAGCGGATTCTCGTGGCGACCGGGCGCACGCCGAATACTGAAACTCTCGGCCTCGCCGAGGCCGGCGTCACGCAGGCGTCGTCCGGCTCGATCGTCATCGACGACCGTATGCGCACGTCGAAAGCGGGCGTCTATGCGGTCGGCGACGTGACAGGCAAAGACCAGTTCGTCTACATGGCGGCCTATGGCGCAAAGCTCGCGGCCAAGAACGCGCTGAACGGCAACAGCCTGCGTTATGACAACTCGGCGATGCCGGCAGTCGTGTTCACCGATCCACAGGTGGCGAGCGTCGGTTTGACCGAGGCGCAAGCCCGCGCTGGCGGGCACGCCGTGCGAACCTCGGTGCTCTCACTCGACAATGTGCCCCGCGCGCTTGCAGCCCGCGACACCCGAGGACTGATCAAGCTCGTGGCGGACGGCGCAACCCGAAAACTGCTCGGCGCGCACATTCTGGCGCCGGAGGGCGCCGACAGCATCCAGACGGCGGCGCTGGCGATCCGCTGCGGTCTCACGATTGATGACCTCTCAGAGGCGATCTTCCCCTACCTCACGACCGTCGAGGGGCTGAAACTCGCGGCGCAGACGTTCGACAAGGATGTCAAGAAGCTGTCCTGCTGTGCGGGCTAAGGCAATGGCGTTCATGTGAAGGGCGAACCATGAAAACCGATGCGCATGCGCAATTAGAGCCGGCGGTAGAGATTCGGCCTGGGGTCTTTCGCCCTGATTGGTCGGCAGTGACGAAGCCGAGGGCGAGGGAAGCTCTTGCCGGCCGTCTGGCTGCGCGCGCCGGACTGCTGGACAAGTGGTCTCACAGGCTCGATGCAAATGACGATCTCGTATGGCGCGCGATCTTGCAGTTCTATGGCGATCATGGCCAGCCTCCGCAGATTGCGGACATCGCCGGTGAAATCGGATTCGAGATCGATCACGTCGAAACGGCGCTCCGCGCGCTGGACTCGAATGATCTGATCGGACTCGATCGCGATTCCGGGCAAATCCGCTTGGCCTATCCGTTCACGGAAGCAGTCACCGCCCATCGGGTCGATCTCAATGGGCACACCCTCCACGCTCTCTGTGCGATCGACGCGCTCGGCGCCGCAGACATGTATGGCGCGGACATATCGATCTCATCACCATGCCGTCACTGCGGGTCGCAGATCGAAGTGACGACGACTGCGGATGGTCGGGCGCCGAAAAGCGTTGCCCCAGCAGGTGCGGTTGTTTGGTACGACTTCGCCTATGACGGCTGCGCTGCCGGCTCTTGTTGCCCGTCGATCGCATTCTTTTGCTCGGACGCGCATTTGCAGCAATGGCTTGATGTTCAAACACCACGACGTGACGGCACTGGCTTGACCGTGGATGAGGCCTTGGAGGTCGGCCGCGCCATCTTTGGCCCGGTCCTCACTGACCCGCTCTCGGACACCTTGCGCTGACTCGCAGTTGACGCCCTTCCTGCCGTGACACTGCGATCCTATCGAGATCAAGCGTTGGTGGGCCGCAACACCGCAGGACGGCGAAGAACATCGATCTGCTTCGTAAGCTGGGCATTGCGGCGATCGGCCATTTCGGCCAGGCGTTCCGCCTCGACCGCGCGTCGCAATAATCCGGCATTCTCCGTCACAAGCTGCCTGATCTGGAGCTGCATGTCGCCAATTACGGCACGTTGCTCGGCGACCTTGTGCTCCACGCTACCGAGGCGATCGGGAATCGCTCCACGCTTTCGGGCTCGAGCGAGGTCGTCGAGGATATCGCGATGGTTGGTGTAGATGGCGTTGCGCGCGACGCCTGCCTCGCGGGCGAGCGCGGCGACCGTCAATCGGCGGCCTGGATACGTTGAAGCCAGCCGTTCGGGCGCCCCGCGAACAAGGCGATCGAGGGCCGCGCCCAGCTTGTCGGCGGTCGCCTGCATCCGCCGATCATAGGGGGTCGGCGGCGCCGGCGGGTTCGGGGGCGGCATGGGAGTCTCCCGTAAGTTCGGCGAGGATGCGGTCGCATTCGGCGATCCGCGTGCGAGCGAGCGCGAGGCTGACTGGGTCGAGCCGAGAGTTGGAAAGCAGGCTGAGATTGCGGCTTCGCCGGGCTTCCCAGACCGGACGATGGCGTTCCGTTACGGCGAAGTTGGCGCAGCGGACGCAGGTGCTCTCGGTCCGCCAGGTTGGGTTGGGGCCATGTTCGTCACCGCGGCAGGCGGCGCTCTCGGCACGATAAGCGCAGTATCCCCAATCGCAGACACCGAGGCGCATGCCGCTCTCGTCGATCAGAAAATCGATATAGGCGGCGAGATCGCCGTCCATCGTTCGGCCGCGGAATTGTGATCGGTCCGCGAGCATTCTCCCTGCCCGACCACCGAGCCGACTGGCGGTCAGCAGCTCCTCCAGCGCGGCCCTGGTCTCGTCGAGGGCCTGGGCGTCGACGAGCTCGCCGAGCTCGAAATCCGTGCCGACATAGGCGCGATCAGTCATGATCCGGGTCACATGCCCGAAATGATGCTGCAAGGCGTGAAGGCCCGTGCGATCGCGCTTGCCGACGAATCGGGCGAAGGTCTTGCGGCCTTGATGGGTGGTCAGGTGCCAGGGACGACCATCGGTGTGCGCCGGCAAAGCGACGAACGGCGCGAAGGATCCGTTGAGCCGCGCAATAAGGCTGTGGAGGGTCAGGACGTCGGCAGAGCGTGTATCGACGATACCGTTGCCGCGCATGATCAACCAAAGCTCGGGGCGCCCGGTACGCCGCCGCAGCGGCTCAGAAAGCCGCTCGAGAACATCAATGGCGCGTAGGACGGGCGGTGGTGCGGCCCATAGATGCGGTTCGCCAGCACCGTGTGTGGCGGTCTTGAAGATGCGACCGCGCAGATAGCTGAAATCCTCGCAGCCGTCGGAGGCCGAACGATGCTCTACACATCCTGCCTCAAGCGCAAGAATCTCCGAAACTCTTGCTCCAACCAGGTACGCGATGGTGACGAAGCAGGCATCGTAGATTCGCTCCATTAGAAAGCGGAGCCGTTTGGCGGCCTCGATCTTCGGATGCCACGGGCTCTCTTCGCCGACGATCGTGGAAAAGCGGAAGCTATCGATCAGGGCGACAACCGCGGCGCGGAGCTTGCGATCGCCAAATCCTTGGGCGCGACGCTGCTCATAAAGGGGCGCCGCCTGGTTGCGCAACGCGATCACATCATCCGCGGGCTGGCCGATCAGTCGAATGGCTGCTGACAGGAGGGGGACGGCAATGGCGTCCGGTGTATAAGGGAACGACCCACGGGAATCGCGCGTGTGGCCAGAAACGACGCTGGCGCGCTCGGCGGCGAACGGATGCTCTGGCGGGGGATTTATGAGCTTCCGCCGTTGCAGATAGAGCGACAGAATAATGATGGCGTAGGCATGCCGGCTGGATGCCGAGAGGGTCCCGCCTCGGCTCCGAGAGGGGCGGCTGGCGAGCGTGCGGAGGAAGCACTCCACGGCGTCGCGATCAAGTTCATCATAGCCGTGCATCCTCTCGGCGACCATCCAGCGGATGAGGATACGAAGCTTGCAGAAGCTGGCGACCAATGTGCGAGGACGGGCATGCACGCGGCCCAACGGCGGATCGACCCGCATTGACCAAAGAAATTGCCGAGTATCCTCCAGCCAGGCTGCCCATTGCCTGTCGGTGAACCGGCTGCCGTCCGGAAGATCGAAGCTCCAGTCGATGCGAAGAAGGTGGCGCCGCAGGCCTGGGCGCATCCCGTCCAGATGCCATTGAGGATCCGTCCATTGCGACAGGGACGATATCTTGATCGGCGCCGACCTATCGCGGGTGGCAGCGACGCGTGCGGACATGACTCACTCCAACTCGGGCAACGGCGGCATGGTCGCCGCCAGGGCGCGCGCCTCGGCGTGCATCGCGTCCGGAAAATCGCGAAGAATATCGCCCGTGAGGATGCGATAACTCGGCGCATAGAGCATCTCCCAACGTCGCGGATCGAGCCTGCGCTTGGCTTGGTCGAGGCAGTCGATCGCGAGCAGAATGCGGGCAAGATGGTCGGCGTCGATCGGGATCACGAGGCCTGGACACGTGAGGCACCCCCCGAAACGTGGGCAAACGCGGGCCGAGCCGTCTGGCGCCGTGATGAATGGAGCGAGGCAGTCGTGGCCGAAGAGGACCGTCGCGCGCTGTTGGTCGGACGTTTGCTCCGCCATGTTCCCTCCGGACCCGGAAATCCATGCGATCATGAGGTCTTGAAGGCGGGCGATCGTCTGGCGTTGAAGGCGCGTCGCCTCGGCGCTTCGAATGTATGTCTCGGTGGTGACGGGGCTCGCATGATTAAGGATTGCTTGGGCCGCCAGCACATCGCCGGCGGAGGCGCGATAGTGCTCGGTGGCAACGCTTCCGCGGAACAGGACGGGCGTGAAACGCTCGATCAGGCTGCGAGGGTTGTCGGGTTGTGTGGCGTTCCACGTGTCAATCCGACCGTTCGCGCGCGCAATGAAGCGATCGACGGCCTTCCTCAGAGTCGAATGATCTATCACTTCGGTGCGACCACGCCGTGTCCGGCGAGCGCCATCTTTGAAGGGGCTGCGTGTTAGAAACAATCGATCGCGCTGTCCGGGCGGCGCCTCGGCGACGAGTGGCTCGGTCAAGGCCAACACCATCTCGATGAGGTTGGGGGCGGCGTAGCGACGGCGGCGATCGAACGAGCGGCGTTGGGCCTTCTTCAGATGGCGTCCTGTCTTGGGCTTGCACCAGTCGACGATCACACGGTGCTCATCGAGCGGATGCGGCACGAGGCAATCGCGCTTGATCATGCGCAGCGGATCAGGATTGGCGGCAGTCTGGATTGCGATCGCGAGGAAGAATGGAACCAAGCTGTCGATCGTGATGTGAAAGTGCTGGGACACGACGCGATAGCCGCCCCAATGCGCGCGCAACGTGTCGACCTTGATGCCGTGTCGTTCGAGAGCGGTGTGATCCGGCATGACTCCGCCTTCGACGCGGCTGATCCGCCAAATCCAGCGAGCGAGGCCCTGACCATGCCTGGCCTGCGGCGGTAGGTCGGGCAGCCTGATGATCTCCTGACCGTATTGGAAGCGATCCCAGACCTCGTCGATCTCCTCATAGCAGGCACGAAGGATCGTCTTGAGCTGGTCCGAAGAAAGACGACGTCTCGGTTCCTGGTCCGAACGCCTGGTGGGAAACGGGTTGTAAGGAATATCAAGGTCGGCCGGGAGAGCCCCTGGCCTGTTGCGCTGGCACCAATGGAGGAGCGGCCGCAATACATCGAATGCGGTGGCGCTGGTTCCCCGTGAGGCGGCCGGTTTACGTCCCGAGCCGTCCGCAGCGCGTAACCACAGCACGTAGCGGCCTACGGCGCTGGAATCGAGATCGGTGGCAGACCCAATCAGCCCGTCTTGCGCCGCGAAACGTGCGAACCGTCGAAGCGCCATCCACGCTACGTAGCGGGTCGTGATAGCCAGATCAGAGTAGTGTTCCCGGAAGGCGTCGACCAGCAAGGCGCCGAGATCGCCGGGTAGTTCGGCGAGTTGCTGCGGATCGAAGATCTGAACGCGTTCGCCCCAGGCGTCGCGAAACTCGACCAGCGCCGCAACCGAGTGCTTTGCCGGGGCCTGCGGCGCAGGACAAACCGTGATGCGCCGATCGATCGGTGGCGATATCCTACGGGCAATCATCGCCGATCACTTCGCCGTAAAGGTAGGCCAGGCTGTCGACGAGCGCCTCGGAGTGAACCTCGACGCAGCGAAGATATACGGCCGTGGACTGAATCGATGCGTGGCCGAGCAGGACCTGCACGATCTTCAGCGGGTTGAGGTCGGGCGACCTCGCGGCCTGCCGTTGAAGGCGCACCAGCATGGTCATTGCGAAGGTGTGGCGGAGCCAGTGTCCGGAGCCCTCCAGCCCCGCCCTCCGAAACGCCGTGCTGAACGTGGCCGACAGGCGGGATCGTGTAACCGGGGCGCCGCCGCCGTTGAGGAAGAGCATCGTCGGTGGCCGGTACTCCGGTCGCGCATGGCGCACGCGCTTGACGAGCGCGGCGCGTTCCTCACCGATATACCAATGGGTGCGATCGATCAGCCGCAGCGGCGGATAGGCGGTCCGGGGACGGTCGCCTTTGGTGACGGTCAGCGGCAATCCGACCAGCGGATTCCGCTCAACGTCAAGATGCGCCACGACCGGAACCTGAGCGAGCTGTAGGCCGCACAGCTCTTTGCGGCGCATGCCGGTCGCCAACGCCCATTGCGCTATCAGACCATATGGAGGATCGAGGGCGGCGAAGAGACGGCGCAGTTGATCGACGCGCAGCGGCCGTGGCAGCGCTTCAGCCTCCGCGATCGTCAGCACGTTGGCGGATACGATCGCCGGCCGTCGATCCAAATGCGCCAGCATGCCGCGGGGACGAGACGACCGTACCGACACATCGACATAGCCGAAGGGTAGTTCGGCGACCAACCGATGGCGGTGCGCCCAGA
Source organism: Bradyrhizobium sp. SK17 (assembly GCF_002831585.1). Taxonomy (GTDB): domain Bacteria; phylum Pseudomonadota; class Alphaproteobacteria; order Rhizobiales; family Xanthobacteraceae; genus Bradyrhizobium. The sequence goes on from NZ_CP025114.1 coordinate 26,826, forward strand.
CGTAGAAACGGCAGATCGTTCGGACACGATCGTTGATGGTCGATCGGGCATAGGGTCTGCCAGTATGCGGGCTCGGAGCCGAAAACATTCTGTTCCGGTAGGCGGCAATCGTCCCCTCGTTCGCCATACGCCAGTCGAGGAGGCTCTGCTCTAGCGTGTCGAACCAATCGTACAGATGTTCGGCGTATGTCCGTAGCGTATCGGCGGCATGCGATCGGCCAGGGACAACCGCGAGATCCAAGAGGTAGCGGAAGGCCGACTCGACGATCGCCATGTCCCGGTCGAGGAGGATCGGAAAACCGGCCGGAATGCCCTCGACGCCTTCGACCGCACGAACGATGGAGACCATCCTGTCCCCGAATGCAGGATAACCGAAGGCGCGGAAGGCGTTGGGCCCGCGCAGATGGATACGCGACCATAGCAAAGGACAGATGACAGAAAGCGGAGCGCCTTCGGCGCGAGTCTATTTATTGGGTGCGAGGGTGTTCCCCCTCGCGCTCCCCCCGCTCGCCGCGTGGCAGGAGTGCAGGACTTTGCCTGCACTCCATTGACGAGCTTGTTGGGCCGCCGCCGCGTCAAGCGTTGTCCTCGCTGCGCTGCGGGAACGCTTGACCCGGACGTCTGACGCGCTAACCTGGCCACGGCGCTGGAATCGAACGCGATAAAGGACACCTCATACCGCGTAACCTAAGATTGCCCCATTTGCTGGGGCGGCCGATGTAGACCTGCGTCGCGCTCGTACGCTTGCCGACCTTCCGCGCATTCAAAACCTTGCACATGATCATTCTCCTTTCCGCTCACGGAGGAAGGCCCCGCAGCTCGGCGGGGCCTTCTTGCGCGACATCTCAGTCGCGGCTCGGGCGAGACCAAATGAGCGAATAGCCTTCTTCGCCTTCAACCTCGACCAGCGTGGCGTAAATCGGAGCCGGGAAGCTCGGGTCGTCGAGCTTGACCGAGTGGTACTCGCGGCCCGTGTCCTGGGACTTCTTCTTCCACACAGCACCGAACTCGATGTTGGTGCCCGCCGAGCCTTGACGCTGAGGTTGAGGGTCTTGATGACTCCGGCGAACGAACCGTCTTCGTTGCGGGTGAACGTACCGATCTGAGCCATAGGTCTTCTCCTTTGCTGTATCAGGTCGCGACCATCGCGGCCTTGATGGCGATCGGAAAACACCGGGCGACCGGCCCGCACCCGAAGGGCTGAAACGCAGTGGAAGGCGGCGCAGGGACGAGCTTCTTGCCTCGCGAGGAAGCCGCGCGGAGGCGTTAGCCGAGCACGGCGGGGAAGAAGGTCGTCATCGCGCTGTTGCGGGAACGAGGGCGGGCTGCGCAGCAGCCGAACGCGGTGTGAGATACGCCAGCAAGAAAGGCCGCAATGGACGCACTTCTGGACAGCCCTGCGAAGGAGAGACTCTGGCTTACGGCATAGAAACACCAACGACCACGGTCTGACGGACTATCGAGACACTTCCTGCGCATTGGCCACCCTCGTCATCCGAGAAGCTGCGAGGACGACATGATCCAGCTTCGTCCGGCAACGAGCTATCGGTGCATCGTGCGGCAAGAAGGCTGGGCGGGAAACGACATCATCATCGACCCTCTCCGTGCTCACCGACCGACGATCGTAGCAACTGGGGGCGACGACGGTGATCAAGCTCCTTCGTTAACTGCGCGATGCGGTGCTCGGCCCTGTCGGCACGGCGTTCCGCTTCGGTCGCGCGCCGCAGGAGTCCGGCATTCTCGGTCGCGAGCTGGCGAAGCTGACCCTGCATAATATCGACGGCGATGCGTTGTTCGGCGGCCTTCTCGGCGACGGCGGCGATCCGATCAGGAGCCCGCCGCTGCTGACGGACGCGGATCAGCTCGTCGAGGATATCGCGGTGATTGGCGTAGATGGCATTACGTCCAACGCGCGCCTCCCTCGCGAGAGCTGCGACGGTCAATTGCCGTTCGATCATCGGAGACCCCACGGAGCTGCGGGCCAGGCGGTCGAGGGCAGCGCGCAGCTTCTCGGCTGTCGCTTGCACGCGCCGATCAAGTGGGTTTGCGGCCGTCATCTTCGGCATGGGCTCCTCCTGTAGCGGAAAGATCGGAAAGGACACGCTCGCACTCGGCAATGCGCGTTCTGGCGAGAGCGATGCTCGATGCATCGAGTCGATCGTCGGCGACCAAAGCGATGTTGCGATCAAGGCGCGCTTGCCAGACCGGGCGGTGCCGCTCAGTGACTGCGAAGTTAGCGCAGCTCATGCAGGTGCTCTCGGTGCGCCACAGCGGGTTCGGACCGCGTTCGTCCCCCATGCAAGCGGCGGACTCGACGCGATAGACACAATACCCCCAGTCGCAGACGCCGAGCCGCATGCCGCTCTCCTCGATGAGGAAATCGACATAGCCGGCGAGTTCGCCGTCGCGGGTCCGGCCGCGGAAGCGCGACCGCGACGACAGCATGCGCCCCGCCTTGCCGCCAAGACGCGACGCGGTGAGCAACTCCTCGAGCGCAGATCGCGTCTCGTCGAGTGTTTGCGCATCGACGAGTTCGCCGAGATCAAAATCTGTTCCGACATAGGCGCTGTCGGTCATAATGCGGGTCACATGCCCGAAATGATGCTGCAAGGCATGAAGGCCGGTGCGGTCGCGCTTGCCGACGAAGCGGGCAAAGGTCTTACGGCCTTGGTGCGTGGTCAGACGCCAAGGCGTTCCATCGTCGTTGAGCGGCATGTCGATGAAAGCCGCAAATCTCTCGTTCAGACGGATAACGAGAGAACTGCCCGTTGGGACCTCCGGCACGCGGCGATCGATGATGCCGTTCCCGGCGATGGAGAGCCACAGGTCCAACCGGCCGCTCTGAGCGCGCAAGGGTTCTGAGAGACGGCGCAAGACGTCGACGGCACGCAGAACGGGCGGCGGCGCTGGCCAGAGGTGCGGCACGCCGGCATCGTTGCCGGCGGTCTTGAATATCCGGCCGCGGAGATAAGCAAAGGCTTCCGTCTTATCTGCGGACGGATGCTCCTCGACGCAGTGAGCATTGAGCGTCAGAATCTCCGAGGCTCTTGCGCCGACCAGATAGGCAATGGTGACGAAGCAAGCTTCCTGGATGCGATTGATCAGCCCGCGCAGGTGCCTCGTTCGCGTCAACGGCGGATGCCAGGGCACGTTCTCGCCCTCGATCGTGGAAAACCGAAATGAAGACACGAGTGCCCGGACGGCCTGCCGGTGAACGAAGAAGGAGCGACTTTGATCATCCATGCGAAACGGCACGGCCTGGTCGCGTAGTGCGATCACGTCATCGGCCGGCTGTCCGATGAGTCGGATCGCGGCCGAGACGAGCGGCACGGCGATGGCATCGGGCGTGAATGGCAGGCGCTGCACGGTATGGCGGCTGAATCCGGAATGAGCGCCTACGCGGTCTTCGTCGAACGGGTGCTCTGGTGGTGGGCATGCGAGCTTGCGCCGTTGCTGGTAGAGGGCGAGCAAAAGGTTGGCGTAGTCGTGACGGGTCCCAGGTCTGATCAGCGCGCCATTGTGTCTTCGTCGCCCGGCAATGTCGTGCATGAACCGGGCGGCGGCATCGCGATCGAGGTCGCCGAAGCTGCGCATTGCTTGGCCAGCCATCCATCGGATCAGGATGCGGAGCTTGACGGCCGCGGCAACAAGGGTTCTCGCGCGGGCGTGCCGCCTGCCTGGCGGCGGATCGAGGCGAAGCGACCACAAAAAGATGCGCGCATCTTCCAGCCAGCGGCCCCAACATGGGTCTGTGAAGCGGCTGCCGTCTGGCAGTTCGAAATCCCAATCGATCTGGAGCTGCGATCTCCGCAGGTCGGATCGCAGGCCATCGAGATGCCATTGCGGGTCCGACCATAGCGACTCTGCCGAAACCTTCTGCGGCGGATCAACGTCATGCGTGGGATCAGCTTGGAGCAGCATGATTACTCCAGCTCCGGCAGGGCGGGCATGTCGTTGGCAAGCGCACGCGCGGCCTCATGCATCGCAGCCGGGAAATCCGGAAGGATGTCCTGGGTGAGAATCCGCCACGACGGCGCGTAGAGGAGATTCCACCGTTGGGGGTCGAGCCGGTTGCGGGCTTGTTCGAACCGATCGATGGCGGCGAGGATACGCGCCAGATGTTCAGGGTCGATCGGGATCACGAGACCGGGACACGCAAGGCATCCGCCAAAATGCGGGCACAGGCGCTCGGCGCCATCTCGACCAGGAATGACCGGCGCGAGACAATCATGGGCGAAGGAAGCGGTGCCACGACGTTGGCCAAGCCGCAACGGCGCGCCTATAGGCTTGTCCCCGCGCACCCATGCGATCATCAGGTCTTGCAAGCGAGCGATCGTCTGGCGCTGTAAGCGTGTCGTCTCCTCGCTCTTGAGATACGTCTCGGTCGTCGCGGCGTTGGCGTGATTGAGGATCGATTGGGCCACGAGAATATCGCCGCCGGAGGCGCGATAGTGTTCGGTTGCGACAGTGCCGCGAAACAAAGCGGGCGCAAAGCCGGCGATCCGGGAACGCGTGCTGTCGGGATGTGCCGCGTTCCACTCATCGATGCGATGGTTGGCGCGCTTCGTGAATCGGAGGATAGCGCGCCTGAGGACGGAATGCTCGACCACCTCCGTGCGGCTACGAAGCGAATGGCGGGTGGACTCGGTATAGATGCTGCGCGTCAGAAATAGCCGATCCTGCTGCATGGGCGAAGCATCTGCAACAAGCGGTTCAGTCAGGGCCAGCATCATCGCGATCAGGTTCGGCGCGGCGTATCGTCGACGCCGATCGAACGAGCGGCGCTGCGCCTTCTGGAGACGCGCATTGGTCTTGGCCTTGTTCCAGTCGATGATCACGCGATGCTCGTCGAGCGGATGCGGGATGAGACAGTCGCGACGGATATGACGCAGCGGATCGGGATTGGCGGCGGTCTGGATGGCGATCGCCAGAAAGAACGGAACGAGCGTATCGGTAGTGATGTGAAAATACTGCGTGATGGTGCGATAGCCGCCCCAAGACTTGACGAGCGTGGCGGACTTGATCCCGTGTTCTTCGAGAACAGCCCTGTCGGGCATGCGACCGTCCTCGATGCGGCTGATCCGCCAAATCCATCGATCGAGCCCCTGACCGCGCAGTATCTTGGGCGGAAGCTCGGTGCGCCGGATGACATCCTGCCCATGTTGAAACCGGGCCCAGACCTCGTCGATCTCCTCGTAGCAGGCGCTGAGGATCGCCTTGATCTGATCGGACGGCAGCCGCCGGCGCGGTTGCTGATGCATTCGCCTGCCGGGAAAGGGATTCCAGGGAATCTCAAGATCGCGTGCGAGCGTTCCAGGTCGATTGCGCTGGCACCATGCGAGGAGCGGCCGAAATGTATTGAAGGCCGTGGCATGCGCACCGCGCGGCGCGCGGGAGGTCGACTGCGCCTTGAGCCAGAGCACGTAGCGGCCGAGCGCGGCGGTATCGACATCAGCCGCCGTCTTAATCGTCTCATCGTCGACAACGTAGCGGGCAAAGCGGAGGATCGCTGCCCAGGTCGTTCGGCGGGTCGTGGGCCTTTGGCCGACGCCATGCTCTCGGAAAGCCTGGACCATGAGCCCGCGCAGGTCGGCAGGCAGGCCGGAAAGCTGCTCGGGGTCGAACCGTTGGATTGGCCGACCTCCGGCATCGGTGAATATGACCTTATCGGTGATGAGGTCAGTTGCCGCATTGTCCGGCGCCGCAACCGTGATGCGCCGATTGATCGACTTCCTTTTACGCGCGGCCATGAGGCACCAACTCGCCGTAAAGATAGGCCAGGCTCTCGGCGAGCGTGTCGGCATGAAGTTCGACGCAGCGCAGATAGATTGCCGTTGACTGAATCGAGGCGTGTCCGAGCAGGACCTGCACAATCTTCAGCGGATTGAGATCTGGTGTTGTCGCCGCCTGCTTCTGCAGGCGCACGAGCATGGTCATCGCAAATGTATGGCGCAACCAATGGCCCGATCCTGTCAGCCCTGCCGCCTGAAAGGCCGTGCTGAACGCAGCGGAGAACCTCGCTCTCGACACGGGATCGCCGTTGCTGTTGAGGAACAGCGCTGATGACGGCCGATAACCGGGGCGGGTTCTGCGTCGGAGCTTCACCAGCGCCGCACGCTGTTCTCCTGCATACCAGTGGGTTCGGTCGATCAGCCGCAGCGGCGGATAGACGGTGCGCGGCCGGTCGCCCTTGGTCACGGTCAGCGGCATTCCGACGAGTGGGTCCACGTCGATGTCCACGTGAGCAACATCCGGCACCTGATGGAGCTGCAAGCCGCATAGTTCCTTGCGGCGCATGCCCGTGGCCAAAGCCCATTCGGCGATCAGGTCATAGGGCGACGAAAGATGCTGAAAAAGCGATTGGAGTTGATCGACGCGCAGCGGTCGCGGCAGACGTTCAACCTCCGAAACCGTCAGAGTGTTCGCCATCACGGTCGCAGGCCGATGATGCAAATGCGCCAGCATGCCCTGACGACGCACTGAGCGGAGCGACACCTCAACGTAGTCGAAGGGCAATGCTTCGATCAGACCGCGTCGATGCGCCCATGTATAAAAGCGGCAGACCGTCCGGATACGATCGTTCACGGTGGACCGGGCATAAGGTCGCCCGGTATGAGGGCTCGGCGTTGCCAGCATCCGATTCCGGTAGCCGGCGATCGTTCCCTCATCGGCGAGGCGCCAGTCCAGCTCGCTCTGCTCCAGGCTGTCGAACCAGTCATGCAGGTGCTCGCTATACGTCCTCAGCGTCTCCATCGCATGCGAGCGGCCGGGAATGGTGGCGAGTTCGATCAGGTAGCCGAAGGCAGGTTCGACAATCGACATCTGCGCGTCGAGCAAGATGGGGAAGCCTGCCGGAATCCCTTCAACACCGGGCACTGCCCGTACAATCGAAACCATCCTGCTCTCCGGTGACGAAGCACCCGGAGGTGCAAGAGGACATCGACATCGCCCAAGTGCTTACCGTGTCGATGAAACTGACAGATGACAGCACGCGAATAAAAGATACACGGAGCGCCTTCGGCGCGAGTCTTCCTTGAGATGCGAGGGGTTCCCCTCGCGCTCTCCCGTTCGCCACGTGGCAGAGGTGCAGGACTTCGCCTGCACCCCTTCAAATAGCTTGTCGTGTCGCCGCCGCGTCAAGCGTTGTCCTCGCTACGCTGCGGGAACGCTTGACTCGGACGTCTGCGTGCCAGGCTCTCAGGCAATGCCGCTAAAGGACACTTCTCAGCACATGACCTAAGCCGTTGCCGTTCACGGTGAAGTTGCCGATGGTAGCCATGTTCGTGTCCTCTTTCGTTTCTCGGGCCGCGACCATCGCGACCTCGATGGCTGTCGTTGACCGGAGGCGATCGGGCCGCACCCGAAGGGCCGCCACGCAGTAGAGGGCGGCCAGGGCGAGGCTTTCTTGAATATGTGGACGCCCTTCCCTCGGCCCAATTCAGGCCGAGCATAGATATTGAAGACAGGCTCACTCGAAAGGGACCGCATATGTCGCTGACAATCGGACTGGATATCGCGAAACACATCTTTCAAGTTCACGCAGTCAACGATTCTGGTGAGCCTGTCGTCCGTCGCAAATTGCGGCGGTCCGAAGTGCTGGCTTTCTTTGCGAAGCTCGAACCGGGCGTGATCGGAATTGAAGCCTGCGGTACGGCGCATTATTGGGGGCGAGCACTCAGCGAGCTTGGCCATGAGGTCAAACTCATGGCACCCCACTACGTGAAGCCATACGTCAAGCGCAGCAAGACCGACGCGGCGGACGCCGAAGCAATTTGCGAGGCGGTAGAACGACCAACTATGCGGTTTGTGCCGATCAAGACGACAGAACAGCAAGCCATCCAAATGGTTCATCGCGCGCGATCGATGCTCGTGCGCCAGCGTACCATGTTGGTCAACGCCATCCGCTCGCATCTCGCCGAATTCGGCCTCGTGACAGGACTTGGTCTGGCCAAGACAGCAGCCCTGGTGGCAGAAGTGCTCAAGGCCGGCGAGGATGAATGTCCGATCCCAGAGGTCGCGCGAACGGTCGTCCGCTGTCTGACGCAACAGGTCGGCCTGCTCGACAAGCAGATCCGCCGGCTCGATGTCGAACTCCTCGCTTGGCATCGCAGCAACGCCGCAAGCAAGCTGTTGGCGAGCATTCCTGGCGTCGGCATCGTGACGGCGACCGCGATCGCTGCGACCGTGCCCGATCCGGCTTACTTCGAATCGGGGCGAGCCTTCGCCGCCTGGCTCGGACTTACGCCCAGAGCAAATTCCTCTGGCGGCAAGGATCGGCTCGGCCGGATCACCAAGATGGGCAGCCAATATATACGCACACTGCTGGTCGTCGGCGCCACCGCAGTCGTCAGGTCCGCCCGCATCAAGGATGGAAGTTGGCTCTCGGAGTGGGCGCGATCGCTGCTCGAGAAGAAGCCCGCACGTCTTGTGACCGTGGCTTTGGCCAACAAGATGGCGCGGGTGGCTTGGGCGGTCTTGACACGTGGTCAGCAGTTTAGGCCGAGTCTTGTCGCGGCTGGCTAACCGGTAAGGGAAGCAATTAACGGCTTCGGGAGAGGTGCAAGGGAAGTGATGCAGTCGATCTGACCCACGTATCAGGACAGACCGTTCGCGAGATTGCGCATCATGGCGCGCTTTCTTGAAAGGGACCTGATACGCGGACTCATTCAGGGCCCGCGGCCGTATGCGCCGTCTTTGAGAGGCCGGACATATGGTAGCACCTGATCGAAACTGCACTTATGCTTCCTTTTTCTTCTTCCCCCGGAGGGGGCGTCCACATATGTCTCGCGAGGAATGGGCGCGCAGCGAACAGGGGAAGAAAGCCGAGAACGGCCGTTGCGGTCTTGGGATCGAGGCGGAGCGCAGCGACGACGGCCTTCGGTTAGACATGCCAAATCGAGGACGCACTGGGCGCGCCAGGCCGAACGATGGGGATACGACCGAGCGACAGGCACGCCACACCGCGCGACGACGGCCGGGGCACCTTGATGCAAGGGACTCGTGTCGCACCGCGTAGGCTTTCCACGCGCCCGGCGGCCTCGACGCAACCAGGGCAGACGCATCGTGATGACATCAGGCTTCTGCCGGTACGGGAAGACGCCCGCCCAGGAACAGGGGCCGGCATGTCGGACAGAGCCAGGCAACCCACCCCGCCACGTCCCGCCGCTGCGGCCCGGTCAGGCGATGGGCAAGCACCGCCATCTCCGGTCGCCGGCCATTACGCATGACGATGCACGCAAGAAAGCCCCGCCGCGAGGCGAGGCCTTCTTCTTATCGAGAAAGGTGAACGATGAAGCGCAGGCGTCCGGGGCGTGGATGGTTGCGTCTCATGCCGCTTGGTCGATCTCGGCCGGCTTGGGCTGAAGATCGTGCAGGTAGGTCACCGCGCGTTGCGCGTGCGCGGCGGCCGATAAGATGAAACGCTTGTCATTGGACAAGACTTCCAACCACGACGCAAGGTAGCTCGCGTGATCCGCACGCGGCTCGAGCTCGGGCACGATGCCGAGGTCGGCGCTGAGGAAACACGCGCCAAGCTCGGCAACCAGCTCTTCGCGCGCACGCTCGCTGCGATCCTTCGCGTAGCGGCTGAGATCGCGATTGGCACGATGCGCCGGCGCCGTCCAATGCACGCATTCATGCGCCAGCGTGGCGGCATAGCTCTCCGCGTCTTGGAAGCTTTCGAACAGCGGCATCTGGATGAGATCGAGCGACGGTGCGAAGTACGCCTTGTCGCCGCCATGCCGGATCGTTGCGCCGGTGTTGGCGAAGAAAGCGTCGACATGCGCGATGCGCTGCGCCGGCGCGATGGTCGGCTCGGGACGTCCGTAATAGTGATCCGGCAGGTCGTCGATCTGGTCGACGCAAAATACCGTGTAGGCGCGCAGGAACGGAACGGCCCGTTCGACTTCGTCGCCATGCTCGTCCGTCTCGGTCTTGGTGATCTTGTTGGCGTAGACCACCATCGTTCCGCTCTCACCTTTGCGGATGTGACCGCCGAGTTCGCGCGACTGCTTGAACGTCATCCAGATCGGCGAGGTGAAACCGCGCGCGACTGCTTCCGACCAAAGCAGCACGACGTTGATGCCCTGATAGGGCATGCCGTTGTGGCGCAACGGCCGCGTGATGCGTCCGGCCGTGTTGGCCGCATTCCACGGCTTGACCCATGGGCGCACGCCGCGCTCAAGATCCGCGACGATGCGATCGGTGATCCGCGCATAGATGTCGGCGCGGGGTTTGGTTTCCTTACCTGTCATGATCCTAACCTCCGTTGGAGGCCGCCCGTCGCGGCCCGTCACGGCGGTCCGCTGCGAAGGCCGGGGGCCGCGCATCCGGTGGCGCTGGTGGTCGGCGTGACGACCGAGACCCCGGACCGGAACGGCAGTGGAGGACGGCAAAGCCGTTGCGCTGCCGCGCCGGCCGGAGCATCGACCGAAAGCCGGAACGGGCCGCGATGGCGCTCCATTCCGATTCATTTCTGTTTGCTCTTTCTTGCCGTTGCGCCGTGCGACATGAAAAAGGCCGGTCCCGAAGGGACCGGCCGATATCGAATCGTGAGCGAGAGGCGGGGCCGAAGCCCCGCCGGCTGCGTCATCCGAACGCTGCCATCTGAACCTCGGCCGCCTTGCGGCTGACGGTCTCGCCGGGTTGTTCGGGCTGGCGCTCGAACGGCTTCCAGCTCTCGCCGACGACGTGCTCGTAGGCTGCGGCGGCGCCTTCGGCCGCCATGCGCAGTGCGTGTGCCTGAACGGCGACCTCGGCGGCGAATTCGCGCTTGCGCTGGGCCGCGGATTCGAACCCGACAGGTCCGTCGAGGTCCTCGTCGCGCGTGTCGTTGGCGAGCTTTGCCGTCGCCTCGCGCGCTTCGGTGACGGCGCGGCTGTAAAACTGGCCGGCGCCGTGCGCTGAGCCGACATAGGAGCCGACGATCCGTTGCAGGTGGATCTGCATGGCACGTTCGTTGAGGCCTTCGCCGAGAGCGTCTGCGGTCTCGGTGATGAGGCGTTGGTGGAGATCGCGGATGCCGTCGCTGTCGAGGACAGGGAGGCCGAAGCTCTCGGCAATGCGGGTGGCCTGGGCTGCGTCCGGGCAAACGAGCCGGACCATTTCGACAGTGGTGCCGCGGCGCAGCGGGACGACGCGGGCGCTGGTGCGGGGTGCGCGAGCGGTTTTGGTCATGGTGAAGTCCTTTCCTGGGTTTCGCCGTTGGGTTCGATCCGGCCCCTGCCGGCTCTCCCTTCGGGTGCGGTCGCCCAGCGCCGCCGGGATGAGGGCCGCTTCAAGGTCCGGGGAACGCCAGGCGAGCGAGGTCCGGTTGCGGACAAGCGGGGTTCCAGCCTGCTGGAGCCCTGCGCTTGACGCGGCCGGGCCTTGCCGAGATCGGCGGCAACCGGTCGCTTGCGACTTGGCCTTGAAGCGGACCGCCGGGGGCGCAGACCGCTGCAAACCCGAGGGGAGGGCCGACAGGGTGCGGGCCGGGTTGGCGATGCCGGAAAGATTTCCCCAGCCAGACCGCCGTCGCCGCGCCATGCTCGCGACGTTCGCTCAAGCGCGCCGGGAATTCAGGCGCGGTCCCGCTATGCCGCCGCGCCATGCCGCTTCCCCGGGCGACACGCGGCCGGGCTGCGACATTCGTCCGTGCGATGGGCGCGCACCGGGTCGTTACCAGCGGCTCCAGGCGCCGGCGCGCATCGAGCCCGTAGCGCCTCGATCGCGGCATCCTGCCGGGCGAGCTTGCGCGCGAGGGCGTCGATCTCCGGCTGGCGCTCTGCCGTGATCGCCGCAAGATTCGAACGGTAGCGTTCGAGAAATGCGCTCGGGTCGGGCGGCTTGCCGCGATAGTATCCGGACCGTTTGCGACCGAGCTTCGGAATCAGCGCCGTCATGCGACGGATGATCTGCCGGTCGATCATGTCGAGCTGGCGCTGCGTCTGGCGGCGCGCTTCCTCCATGCCTGAAAGCTGAGCAAGGCGCTGGGGAGAGGCCGTCATGGCGACATCCTCCCCTGCCAGGCGATGAAGCTCGACGGCCCGGAATAGACCGCGTGGCGGGTCTCATCGACGACGAAACCGAAACGACCGATCCGGTACTCGTCGAACGGGACGAGAAACCGTCGCTCCTCGGTGCCGGCGCCACGTCGGCCGCCCGGCGTGGCGACGACTTCGACGAAGCCGGGGTGCTGGTCCGACGTGATCGCCGACACGACGATCCAGTCATCGGCGCGCTCTTGCTCGAAGGCGCGCCGATCCTTTTCGCGGGACTCGCCGGGCTGAAGGATCGTCCCAAAGATCGCCTCCCAGGCGTCCGGCCAGCTATCCTTGATCGTGCGTTCGGCGCAACGCCGCTCGTAGCTGGTGAAGAGATGCGGGAAGGTCAGCGCGACGATCGCCCAGCCTGCATCTTCTTCGTACCAGCCGCCGCGGGACTGCAGCATGGCGTGGACCTTTCGATTGCGCTCGGCCGAGAGGTGGAAGCCGCCATGACCTGCGGTCGAATGGCAGACAACGCCCTCGGCATAGACGGTCGCGCCCTGGGAGCGGCCCCACGGCGTACTCGCCGTGGAACTGATCTCGCGGCGGCCCAGCGCGCGCTTCTCGCGCTGATGCTCCGCGTTTTCCGCGATTTTGGCGCGGAAGGCCGCCTCGTCGGCGAGCTCGCCGGTATGGCCGTAGAAGTCGGATCGCTTCCACTCGGCCATCGGGCGCCCGATGCGCCAGCCGGTGGCGAGATAGTGCCGGCCGTCGCGCGCCGGCAGCATGGCGAAGGCGGTGTCGGCGACACGGGCGACGAGAATGCCGTCAGCCGCGCGGCCGAACTCGATCTGCGGAAATGCGATCGCGGATTCCGCGATCATCGTGGTGGAGGAGGCGGGCGTGCTCATGCGGCCGTCCTCCCTTGGACGGCAGCTCCGTCCGCCGAGATCTCGCGCAGGATCGCGGTCGGATAGCCGTGCCGCGTCAGCCATTCTTCCGCGTCGGCGCGATGGCTGGCGAGATAGACCAGCTCGGCGTCCTCGCCTGGGCGGTCGAGCACCTGGACCGAACCGACCTTCGGTCGTTCGGTCACGACGAAGGTCAGGTCGCTGTCGACCGAGAAGGTGCGGTGGACACGAAGCACCACGACACCGCCGCCGCCATAGTCGCCGGCATGCAGCGTAATGCTCGGGCTGATGACAGTGTTGCCGATACGGCGTTCAGACTGCTTGCGGATCAGGCGGCCGCTGCTGTTACGGTGTTCCCAAGCCGCGAGCTTCTTGCGATGCCGCTCTGGCGGCCGCGGCGTGTCGTCGGAAAATCGGATGATCGCGCCGAGCGGAGCGAGGTCGTAGATCGACTGTGCGGACATGACGTCCTCCTGTTCGTGGGAGTGGAAACGAAACCGCCGCCGGTAGAGCCGGCGGCGGGGTGTCATTCAGATTGTCGTCGCCGGGCGGACTATTCCGCCGCCTCCGGGAAGGCCTCGGCGTCCGAGGCGTCGTCGCCATCGTCGTCGGTGACTTCCGGATCCTCGACCTGGTCGTCGGCCTCGTCGGCGGCCTCGTCGTCTGCTGCGACGGCATTCTTCGCCAGCCACGACGACACGGCGGCCTTGTCGGGAGCGAACAGCGCGGCCGCAGGAACGAAGCGGCCCTCCTTGAAGTGCTCGACCAGGGCGGCGCGGGTGTCCTTCACCTTCTGGCGCGGGAGAACCGGCGTGTCCTTGCACGCGCCTTCGAGCGCGGCGCGCGACAGGCACGAGAGGAAGTCGTCGGCGCCCATGTTCGGCAAGAAGTTGTCCGCGCCGACCACGTCACCGGCGACGCGGGCGACGATGCCGCTGTCGGTGCGGTTCTCCCGGCACGACAGGACGTCCGTGAGGGTTGAGCGCGCCGCGACGCGGAGCGTGTCGATGTCAAGGACGAGCTTGCCGTCCTCATCGAATAGCGCCGCGGCATGGCGGGCGAAGCGCCGGTTGCCGTAATACGTCCCGCCACTGCCGGAATCGACCGAGACGTTCTGGCCGGCGAAGGCGAGGATCAACAGCGCCATCAGAGTGTCGTCCTCGATCGGCGCGCGGGCCAACGCCTCGTGCAGGGCGTCGGTGCGGAAGTCGCCGATCATCTCGACGCCCTTGCGCGTCACGTCGGGACGCGGCTTCGAGACGGCAGACGCATCCGCAGAGTCATCGCCGGTCACCGCGTCCTTGTCCTTCGGCTTCTTCGCCGCGGGCATGCGGTAATGCACGCTCTGCACCCGGCCGTCGCGGTCGAGATACATCGCCGTGCAATCGCTCTTCGATGGCTTGCCGTAGACGCGCTCCGCCTTCGGCGGCAGCTTGACCTCGCCCCAGTTCGTCGTCTCGGCGACGATGCCCTTCTTCGGCAGGTTGTTCGTCATCCACTCCTGCTGCGCGCCGAGGAACGCTTCCACATCCGTGGTGTAGCGGCTGTCCTCGTCGGCCGGCGCGAACAGGTCCTCGACCCACTGGATGCCATAGGCCTGGGCGAGATCGTCACCGAAGCTGGCGTGGCGTGCGTGCATGCGGGCCTTGGTCAGAGCCTGCGCCACGCTAAACCATGACACCTGAGGGTCGGCCTTGGAGGGCTTGTGCTTCTTCCACACCTCCTTCTGCTCATCGAGCGAGGCGGACGCGATGGTGCGCAGCTGCCGCTCGTCGGGCACGTCGCCCTTGGCCATGTGATCGAGCATGACAGGCAGCACGTTGGCGAGCAGGCGGAGCTTCCTGATCTGCCGGACCGGGAGGGCCAGTGCAACGCCGATCGCTTCCTCGGTCCAGCCGAGCGCGACGAGGCGTTCGATCGCACGCCATTGGTCGACGGGATTGAGCGCTTCGCGGGCGATGTTCTCGATCATCGAGCGCATGGCGCCGTTGTCGTTGGCGGCCTCGTCGACAAGCACGTCGATCTCCTCGAGGCCGGCGGCGATCGCCTGCTTCACGCGGCGGTGACCGGCATTGATGACATAGCCGTTGCCGCCGCCGGTCTCGGGCGTGATGACGGGTGGCTGGACGATGCCCACAGCCTTGATCGTCGCCAGCAGCAGGGCGTCGGCCTGCGGCGTCGACTTCGTCTGGCGCATGCGGTCGGGATTTTCCTTCAGCGCACGCGGATCGACCTTGATGAGATGCATGGGATTTCTCCTGTTCGGGGTTTGCGGACCACGCCTCGCGCGTCCTTCTTCGTCTTCTTTCCGAAGACACCCCCCGGCCCGCGGAGCGGTCGGGCCGGCACAACTGCGGCCGAGCATCCCTGTCCGGCCGGACCAGCAGGGCTCACAGCCCTGCGAAGGACGACGGGCCGGGATCGCGCAGGCGGCGGTTGAGCGTCAGCGCTGCGGGCCTGGCCGATCTGCGAGCGGACTCCCTTCCTTCTCATTACGCCGCAATGGCGCTCGCGCCGCTTCCCTCCACATCGCTCGCAAGGGCTTTCTCCACCTCCGCCAACTGGCGGCGCTTCTCTGCGAGCTCGCCGGCGAAAGCGAAATCGCCGTCCTCCCGCGACCGGTAGGAGGCAAGCCTGCGATGCGCGTCGGCGAGACGTTGGCGATAGCGCTCCCGCTCGCCTTCGAAATCGTCGAGCGCATGTTCGAGACGGGAGATCGCGCCGAGCGGCGTCACCGTCACGGGCAGCTCGATCTCGTATTCCGCGCCGGTGCGGATCAGCATGGTGCTGTAGCGATAGCCGTCGCGGCCGAAGCGTTCGCCGGAATATTCGAGGTCGAAACCGCCGATCGCGGCAATGGTGCTCTCGCCCTCCTGCTGAAGCTGCACGAGGGTCAGGATTTCCTTCATCAGCGCGCGGCCGGCGTCCTTGCGCTCGACATGGCGCGTACCGGCGACGCTCGCAGCAAATGCCTCGCCCGTCGTGGGAAGGCGGCGTTCGATATCCTCGCCGACCTCCGCGATCCGCCGCGTCGAGAATTCGATGTCGCGCTCGGCGTCGCGGATCTGCCGGCGGACGGCGTGCTGATCGTCGATATGCGCCGCGCGCAGACGCTCGAGTCGGGCGATGTCGGCCTCAAGCCCGGCCTTCTGCATCAGCCGCTGGTCGCCGCTGGCGATCGCCTTGGCCATGGCGAACTGGTTGGCCTGGCCCTCGCCGAGGTCTTCGAGCCGGCGGATCGACGTGTCGCCCGAGAGCGCCGCGGCGATGAAGCGGGCCTTGCGCTCGTTGTTCTGCCACATGCTCGCGTCGAGCGAGCCCTCGGTGGCATAGGCGAAGATGTCGATGACGTCGTGCTGGTTGCCCTGACGCTCGATCCGTCCCTCGCGCTGCGCGATCTGCGACGGCAGCCACGGCACGTCGAGGTGGTGGAGCGCCTTCAACCGAAGCTGTGCGTTGACGCCCGTCCCCATCGTGTCGGAGGAGCCGATCAGGAAGCGGACCTTACCGGCGCGCACGTCGCCGAACAGGCGCTGCTTGGCCTCGGACTTCTTGAAATCCTGCATGAAGGCAATCTCGGACGTCGGCACGCCCAGGCGGACGAGCTCGTCTCTGATCCAGCGATACGCCGAGAAGCCGCGCGTCTTCTCGACGTTGATCGTGCCGAGATCGGAGAAAATCATCTGCGCGGCGCCGGGCAGCTCGTAGGGCTTGCCATCGACGCGCACGTAACTGTTCTCCGCCGTCTCCTTCCAGATGCGCAAGGCGTTGGCGACGAGCAGGTTCAGCTTGTTGTCCGGCTCGTTGTCGTTGTCCGGATCGACCAGACGCAGGTCGATCGCCGCGTGCCGTCCGTCAGTGATGACGGAGAGCAGGATGTCGTCGCCCGGCTCCGGCGGCCGATCGCGCATTTCGATCGCCTTGATGCGCGCGTCGAGCAGGAGCTGGTAACGCTTGAACGCCGATGTCGGCTTCGCCGTGAGAATCTGCCGCTTGCCGGTCGAGATCGCCGGGATTTTGACATACGCGCGCAGGTCCTCGGGCATCACCACATCGGCGAAGGAGCGGAACATGGCGATCAATTCGGGGACGTTGACGAAGGTCGCGAACCGCGTGACCGGCTTGTACTTGCCGTTGGGTTGGAGCTCGAGCTCGGTCGAGACGTCGCCGAAGGTCGAGGCCCAGGCATCGAACTCGTGCAGGCCGCGATCCCGAAGCGCCGCGAATCCAAGGTAGCGCTGGACCGAGAACATCTCGCCGAGCGTGTTGGTGATCGGCGTCCCGGAGGCGAGGACGAGCGCGCGGCCCGGGTTCTTCGTCTCGATGAAGCGGGCCTTCACATAAAGATCCCAGGCGCGCTGCGAACCGTTGGGATCGACGCCCTTCAGAGTCGACATGTTGGTGGCGAAGGACAGCTTGCGGAACTCCTGCGCCTCGTCGACGATGATCTGGTCGACGCCGATTTCCGAGATGGTCAGCAGATCGTCCTTGCGGGTGGCGAGCGCTTCGAGCCGTTCCTTCAATCCCTCCTTCAGCCGCTCGAGCCGCTTGCGCGAGACGCGATCGTCGCTTTCGACCTTGGTGAGGAGTTGCTCGTAGAGCTCCAGCTCGTCCTGGATCATCTGCCGCTCGAATGCGGACGGCACGCCAATGAAGCGAAAAGCTGAATGCGTGATGATGATCGCATCCCACGTCGCGGTCGCGGCGCGCGACAGGAAGCGATGCCGCTTGGCTAAAGTGAAGTTGGTCTCGTCGGCGACGAGGATGCGGGCGCCTGGATAGAGCGCCAGAAACTCCCGCGCCGCCTGCGCCAGGCAATGGCCGGGAACGACCAGCATCGCCTTGGCGATCAGGCCGAGCCGGCGCTGCTCCATGATGGCGGCCGCCATCGTCATGGTCTTGCCGGCGCCGACGGCATGGGCGAGATAGGTGGCGCCCGACGCGATGATGCGCCAGATGCCGCGCTTCTGGTGTCCGTAGAGAACGAATGCGCCCGAGGCGCCGGGCAGTTTCAGGTGCGAGCCGTCGAAGGCGCGCGGCACGATGTTGTTGAAGCGGTCGTTATAGACCCGCGCTAGGCGGTCGGTCCGGTCCGGATCGGACCAGATCCAGTTCTGGAAGGCGGTCTTGATCTTGTGCAGCTTCTCCTTCGCTGCCTCGGTGTCGACGACGTTGAGGACACGACGCTCAGCTTGGCCGTCCTTGATGGTGTCGAAGATCTGCGGCACTGAGGAATTGAGCGCATCGGAGAGCAGCTGGCCGGCGTGCCGCCGCTCGGTGCCCCATTCCGACGTGCCGGCGGCCATCCAGGCGAGCTGCCGGGCCTCGACCGTCCATGACGCCAGCTCCGGCATGTGATGGATCTTGATCTCCGCGCCCATCGTCTCGTGGACGAAAGCGACGATGTCGGCAGCGGGAATCCACGGTGCGCCGAGCCGCGCGGTGATGTCTGAGGGCCGGAGGTCGGCGGGTTGCACCTCCCGCAGGGCCGCCACATTTCGCTCATATTCGGGGTGGAGCGCAGCCGCGGCCTCCGCCGCCGCAACCTTCGATCGGACGGCGCCTGAGAGATAGGCGTCGGCGGTCTGCCAGGAGCCGTCCGCGGGATCGCGGAAGATGGCGCTGCCGAGTTCGGCGATGACATCGTCCGCGTCGCGATGCAGGAGCTCGGCGATGTGGTCGGGATCGACATGGCCGCGCTCGTTGAGCGCGACAGCCAACGCATCGGCGGCGCTGGTGATGACGGGCGGGGCAGGGGGCGCGATCACCCGCTCGGTGAAGATCGGACCCGGCTTCGCCGTGTCGGATTCGAGGTCATAGTCCTCGATCGACGCGACCAGCCAGCAGTCTGGATCGTCGAGGAACGGCTGGAGGTTCGGCCGGCGATGCGTCTCTCGCACTTCGCCGGTCTCTGGGTCTTCGGTCGTCGAGACGACGGTGCTGTTGATGGGTCCAAAGGCGCGGACGAAATTCGACCAGGCAATGCGCAGCCGGACCTGCGCGTCCTTCCACGGTCGGTCGAGCTCCTGGCACTTCAGAACGTCGCGGACCGCGTCGCGGATCGGGATCAGCTTCTGGATGATCCGGACATGCCTTTCCGGAATGCCGTCGGCGCTTCGGCCCTTGCGCACCACAACAGTGAGCGGCTCGCCGTCGAGAATCTGCATCAGGCCATGGCGGTTATCGAGGAGATAGCTGCCCTCGCGTGCTGTGAGGCTCGCGGCGTTCTCCAACTTCGCCGGCGCGGGCTCGTCCTCGGCCTCAGCGTCGATTGGCTCGGGCTCGCCGTCATAGATGGCGTCCGGAAGGAGGGTGGCGGCGGCGGCCAGCGCGGTCGCGAGGTCCTCGCCGGCGTTGGGATGGCAGGTATAGGTCTCGCCGAACGGACCGGAGGTGAGCGCGTGCGTCCCGAGCACAAGCCGGGGATGCTGCGCGAACCAGCGATTGACGCGAATGGCGCCCTCGTCCTCGGTCGCCGGGCGAACCTCCTCGAGATCGAGCCAGGACAGATCGCCTTCCGGCTCGCCGTGCTTGCGCCGGCGGAAGAACAGGATGTCGACCACGACATCGGTGCCGGCATCGGCGCGAAAGCTGCCTTCGGGAAGACGGATCGCGCCGACGAGATCGGCGTGCTGCCCGATCAGCTCGCGCGCCGCCCCATCCGCCTTGTCCATCGTGCCGTGCGAGGTGACGAAGGCGGCCAGCGCCCCCGGCTTCAGCAGCTTGATCGCCTTGACGATGAAGTAGTCGTGGAGGCGCAGGCCGAGCGAACGCAGCGTGCGGTCCGAGCGCACGGTGCGATCGGAGAAGGGCGGATTGCCGATCGCCAGGTCAAAGCGTGGCGGCAGCTCGGTGCGTGCGAAATCGCCGCCGACGATGCGCGCCCGCGGCTGCAACAGCCGCGCGATGCGGGCGGTGACGGGATCGAGCTCGACGCCGGTGACGTGGGAGACCTCGCGCAGAGCGTCGGGCATCAGCGCCGGAAACAGGCCCGTGCCGGCGCCGGGCTCGAGCACGCGGCCGCCGCGCCAGCCAAGACGCAGCACTGCAGCCCAGATCGCCTGGACAACGAACTCCGGCGTGAAATGGGCATACTGCGTGCAGCGCGCGAGCGAGGCGTAATCCGCGTCGTCGACCGCATCCTGCAGATCGGCGCCGATTTCGTCCCAGCCCTGCGCGAATTCGGTTTCGCCCGGCCGGCGGAAGACGCCGTTGGCGAGCTCCGAGGCGCCGAAACCGGTGAAGCGGATCAGTTGCCGCTGCTCCTCGACCGTAGCGGGTCGTTGCTCCGCCTCGATCCGCGCGGCGAGCCGGACCGCCGCGATGCTGTCGCGGGCCCGCTGCTTCCAGCCCTTTGCGAGGCCGCGCTCGCCGGAAAGATAGAAATTGTCGCCGTGCTTGCGGGAGCCTGCCCCGGCAGGCCGCGCCGATGTGACCAATGGCGTGGCAGGAGTCGACGGCGAAGGCGGCGGATCGTCATCATGGTCGTCATCGCCGCCCGGATCGGCGGCGAAGGCGGTAACGCCGAGGCCGAGACTCGACGAAAGGGCGGTGTTGCCGAAGAGATCGAGGGTGAAGGGATCGTCATGCGCCATTGGGAAATGTCCTTCTGCTGGGCGCGCGCAGCTGTCCGCCGGCGCGGGCTGCGACGGTCGGGACGGCGTTGCGGAGTGACGGGAGGTCCGGCGCGACGGCCGGGTTCGGAAATGCGAAGCCCGGCGCGTGGCCGGGCTGTTCGCTGGTCGCAGAGGGAGAGGACGGGCTAGGCCGCGATCGTCTCCGGCAAATGGCGGAGCTGGACTGGCAGCTTGGCCGCGATCTCCGCGTCGGTGAGCTCGTCGAGCAATTTCAGGACGGTGCCGAACCGCCCGGCATAGACGAGCACGGTGCGGCGGCCACGCATGGACGCGAGCCAGCGCTCGCCGGCATAGCCGCGATAGTCGTCATGCGTGCTCGACCAGATGTGCTCGAGCCGCTCATCGCGCGTCATGCCGCGAACCGGCCGCGACTCGCGCTCGATGATTGCCGCCTTCATCCGCTCCGGCGAATCCCGGTCCGACAGGTCGCAATAGCCGTGAAACCAGCGCCGCCTGCCGTCGATAGCGAGCGCGAAGAAGATGCTGGTGACGCTGCCGGTCATGAACTCACGCAGCGCGAATAGATCGCCGCGCAGGAACAGTGGCGGCAGGATCTCGAACATGTAGTCATGCTCGGCCTCCGCGATCTCGAACCACTCGCCGGCGAAGAGATGCGCGGCGTCGCCGGCAGTCCAGGCCGGATCGCCGCGATGGCGGTTGAACATGCGATACATCTCATGGCGCGCGGCGACGCCCTGGAAGATCTTGCGGATTGTCGGGAGGGTGTGCATGGCGGCTCCTTTCGGCCTGGCGAACTGAGGCGCGAGCGATCCGCCTGATCCCTCATCACTTCAGCCCTTCATCACCCCTCCGGCGGGCCGCCTCTCCGGTCCGGCGGGTCAAGGGCCGCGGCACGCGGGCGAAGCGCACCCTTGACGCGACGGCCGGGCATGCGGCATCGCGCCTTCAATTCTTTTGCTCTCTTCCATTCCTCTCCCGCTCTTCAGCGAGGCGCCGCTCGGCATTCGCGATCGCAGCAAGCGCCGCCTTGAACACGGCCGAGCCGCGCTCCTCCGCGAGATCCGTCGATGCCACGACGGCAAGGCAGGCGGCGTGGATATCGTCGTCGCTGACGGCATCGGACGCGAGTTCGGTCGCGGCACCGTCATGGGCGATGACCTCGCCGACCGTCGTTCGTACTTCGGCTTCGTCGAAGCGGAGCAGGACGTGAACGCTGGGCGCGGCCGCTGCCGCTTCGCGGAATCCCGCGAGCATCTCATCGGTCGAACCCGACAGAATCGCGTTCGCCGTGATCAGCGTCGCCATGCCACCGAAGCCGTCCGAACGCATGCGCGAGCAGGTGAAGGCGGAGAAGACGGCGATCTCATCGAGCGTCGGGGAGCGGCGCACGATGTCCTGAAAGATCGTCGCCCAGGAGATGACGGTCAGATCGAGTTCGACATGAGTCTCGCCGGCTTCTACCTCGGCCAGCCGATCGGCAACGATGGCGATGAGGACACTCTCGACGTCGGCCGAGGCGCGATGCGCGTTGCGCAGCTCCGCGACATCGAGCTCGAGGCACTCCGCCGGACTTTCCTCGGCGAAGAAATAAAGCCCGTCGCCGTCGGGTTCGGGACTGAAGATATGGGACAGGACAAGCCGCTCGAGCGGCGTCATGTCGGCGTCGGGAATCGTCGTCTGCACGACGGTCGGAACGTAATAGCTGGTCATGTCCGGCTCCTGAAAATGCAGAAGCCCGGCAGAGCCGGGCGGGATGTTGGAAGGATATGCGCCGGCGGATCAGTCGGGATCGCGCGCGCCGGCGAGGATGGCCTCGGCCTTGGCGATGGCCGGCATGGCGCGTTCGCGCCAGTAGGCGCGATCGAGCGCCTGGTCGTCGCCGCACAGCACCTTCACCAGGCCGAGCAGCACCTCGAAATGATCGGCCTTGCGCTGCAGCGTTTCGCGATAGTGCGACGGCACCGGCACGGATGGACCGCTATAGGCGGTGTCACGGCCTTCCCAGGCGCCGGTCACATAGGTTTCGCCGGCAGTTTCATAATCGCGCTTCTCGTTGTCCCAGTCGTCGTCCTCGATGGCGAGGCGGCAGGCCTCAGCGAGGCTCGCCGCCTCGTAGCTGCGCTGGCGATAAACCGGCAGGCGATAGGTGGTCTCGATCGTGAAGATGGGCATGAGGGTCGTCCTTCCCTTCGGGTGTTGCAGACACCCTCGGGCCGGCCGCATCGAAGGTCCGGCGGGTCAAGGGCCGCGGCACGCGGGCGCAGCTTCCCTTGACGCGCCGGCCGGGCATGCGGCAGCGGGGTTCATCCGGCTGCTTCTACGGATTCCTCCGCCAATCGGCCGACGAGGATCTTCAAGTCCTCGTTCCAGTCGCCGGCGTGCGGTCGCGACCGCGCATAGGACGCGCCGGTCTCCGCGGCGATCGCGCGCAGGCGGTCGGCATACACATCGCCCTGCCGATTGTTGTCGGTCGCGGCGACAAGCCGGCTGTCTGCGCGCATGGCAAGATCGCGGATCGCAGCCTCGCTCGCCGGGGACCAGCCGCCGCCGGTGCTGACAAACAGCGTGTCCGGTCGCAGAACCTGGATCGCGACGAGGCTCATGGCGTCGATCGCCGCCTCCGTCACGCAGACCCGGGACGCGGCCGCGGGACCGAAGCGGAACAGCCCTTTCGCTCCGCCGGTGGCGAAGCCGCGCCATTGCGATCCGCGCTCTTCCCAGCCGACCAAAGCCCCGTCGGCACGGCGGTGCGCCGCCCACATGCTTCCCTGCGGGCCCTCGCGGAGGAGGCCTTGGTCGACCGCCACCGCGACGACCGTGTCGGGAATGCCGCGGTCCACCGTCAGGTAGCGCCACGCCGGCGAGTCCGGGCGCGGAACGCCGCGACGTATCCAGCGATCGCCGATCGGGTGCAGCGTCGTGGGGCGGGCCCCGCGCTGCCACGCCAGCGGGCTCGGAACGAAGCCGACGAGCGAAGCGACATGGGCGCAGGCCTGGGCGAAGCCTTGCGCCCCGAGATGCTCGGCCAGATCGAACACATCGCCTTTCGCGGTCGACAAGGGATCGAACCAGCCGCGATCGTTGTGAATGACGATGATGATCTTTGCGTCGCGGCGGTACTTGACCGCCCGGCGCGTGCTTTCCTTCAGATCGACCTTCCAGCCATCCTGTTGGAGCAGGGCGGCGCATCCGACCCTGGCTCGTAGTTCTTCGATTTCACTTTTCTCCATGACCGTCACCAGGCGCGCGTCCTGCGCCACCCGGTCCTTTCTTCAGTTGACGTCCCTTCGCCCTATCGCGACGGCACGCCACCCGCCCGCCGCGAAGCGTGCCGGATGCAAGGGCGCGCTGACAAGCCGTCCAACATGTCGGACTCCGGCCGCGGCGAAGCTTCCCTTGCGACCGGCACGGCGCCAGCGGCAGCGGTCACCCGGCTCAATGAGCCGGGGACCACGGATCATAATCGTGATTATGCGCAGGTGGGCATAACTCCGATTATGATCAGTGGGAGATTATGGACAGTTCCGATCCGTAGTACCGACGTAGGCGTATTCTGGCGCGGGTCGACCTACGCATAACCACAGCAATCGGGGAAGGATCCTGAACTGGGCCACGGGGACGTAACGACCAGGGAACACCATGTTCGGACTATTGTCTTCAGATCAGGTGCAAGACGGTTCCCGCTGCGGCCAACAATACGACCACGATCCAAGGCGGCGCCTTCCAGACCGTGAGTAGCAGGAAGCCTGCGAGCGCGAGTGCGAAATCTCGCGGCGTCAGGACTGCGCTCGTCCAGACCGGGCTGTAGAGCGCCGCACCAAGAATGCCGACGACGGCCGCGTTCGCGCCGCGCATGGCGGCCTGGGCCGTCGGGCGCGTTCGGAACGCGTCCCAAAAGGGTAGCATGCCATAGACCAGCAGCATGCCCGGCAGCAGCAGTGCGACGAGCGCAATCGAGGCACCAGCAAAGCCATTCGGCGCTGGTCCCATCACGGCTCCGAGATACGCAGCGAAAGTAAAAAGCGGTCCGGGCACCGCCTGAGCTAGGCCATAACCGGCCAAAAAGGTCTCGTTGCTCACCCAGCCGGGCGCAACCGTCTCCGCCTGCAAAAGCGGTAACACCACGTGGCCGCCACCAAAGACGAATGCGCCCGATCGATAAAAGGCGTCGAACAGCGCCAGCCCATGAGAACCGGTCGCGGGGACGGCGAGCGGCGGTATCAAGAGAAGCGCAGCGAAGAGAGCGAGGGCAACGACACCGCTGCGCCGGGTGACCGGGAAGCTCAGACGCCCGGAGACAGGGGCGGGTTCTCCCTGGCAGAGCCAAAGGCCCGAGCATGCGCCGATTGCGATCGCCGCGATCTGCCCGAATGATCCGGCGAAAACCACGACGATCGCAATCGCGCCGAGCGCGATGCCGGCACGGGCGCGATCTGGAGTAAGGGCTCGCGCCATGCCCCATATGGCTTGCGCGACGACCGCGACGGCGACGAGCTTGAGGCCATGAAGGAAACCGTCGGCCAGCGGTCCCGTAAATGCGGCTGCGCCCAACGCGAAGGCAAACAGGATCAGGGCTGAGGGCATGGTGAACGCGAACCATGCGGCTAATCCGCCGAGGAGGCCGTTGCCGCGCAGAATGCCGAGCGAGAACCCGACCTGGCTGGAGGCTGGCCCCGGTAGAAACTGGCAGAGCGCGACCAGATCGACATAGGCCGTCTCGTCGAGCCATTTGCGTCGCACCACCAGTTCATCGCGGAAATAACCGAGATGGGCGATCGGACCGCCAAAAGAGGTCAGGCCGAGCTTGAGAAATGCCCAGAATACCTCGCTGGGCGAACCTTGCGTCGAGCCAGGCTCCAACGCACGACTGCTTTCGCCGCCGCCAGTCTGCGCGTGAGACACTGTATTATTCACCGGACTTTCTCCTGGAGGCGGTTTTCTTGGATCCGTGTGGGTCGTGCATGATTTCGCCGAACAGTTCCCTGGCCTTGGCTCTCGCAATTGCCAGCGCCTCGATGCCGAGAGGGGTGGCACGATAGAATTTGCGCGCTGTCCGTCCATCGCGCTCCTCTCGCGAGACGAGATAGCCTTTCTTCTCCAAGCCGTGCAGCAACGGATAGAGCGTGCCGGGGCTTAGCTTGTAGCCATGCCGGGCCAGCTCCTCGATCATCCACTGGCCATACAACTCGCCCTCCGCGGCGTGATGCAGAATGTGGAGACGGACAAACCCGCTCAGAAGCTCGCGGTGTTCCATGCTGGTCGTGGCGCCTCATCCTTGCCCCAGTTTGCTTGCAATTTCTCTATCGAAATCCGATAACGAAGTTCATAACTCATAAGGGTTGGCTCTGTGAAGTTCAAGGAGTGGCCATGTCCGTTGACCGTCGTTCGCTTTTGAAGCTCGCTGGCGCCACGGCCCTCTCTGGAGCCATGATGGGATCGGCAAAGGCGCAGTCTTCCATCGATCCGGCATCATCGTCTAAGGGGGGCGCGGATCACACCATCCGGATCGGCGCCGGGCTCGTCGAGCTGGCGCCGGACCGCATCATCTCCACCACCACTTATAATGGCCAGTTTCCTGGTCCGCTGCTCCGCTTCAAGGAAGGCCAGCGGACTATCGTCGATATCCACAACGACACCGACACGCCCGAGCAGTTGCACTGGCATGGACAAACCGTGCCGGTCGATGTCGATGGCGCCTCAGAAGAGGGAACGCCCTTTATCCCGGCGCACGGCATGCGCCGTATCGCCTTCACGCCGGGGCCGGCGGGGCTGCGTTTCTATCACACACACCTCACGCCCGGCGCCGATCTGTCGAGTGGGCAGTACGGAGGACAGGTCGGCACGGTCTATGTCGAGCCGAAGCACGAGCCTGGACGCTACGACCGCGAAGTGTTTCTGATGCTCAAGGAATTTCAGCCGGCGCTCAGTCGCGGCGGCGATATGGACATGGATTTTCTTGCGCCGGCAGCGCGGATCAAAGCGCTCGAAGAGGCCGGCGAATCCGCGATGCGCGCCTCTTTGGCCATGGGCATGCCGCATGGCTTCGAGGTCGGCTACAGCCTCTTCTCGATCAACGGCCGCTTGCTCGGCCACGGCGAGCCCATCCGCGTCAAACCAGGCGAGCGGGTGCTGTTCCACGTCGTCAACGGCAGCGCCACCGAGATCCGCAGTTTGGCGCTTCCGGAACATCGCTTCGAGGTCGTCGCCCTCGATGGCAATCCGGTCCCCACACCGACGCAAGTTCCTGTGCTGTGGCTTGGCACTGCTGAGCGGGTCTCGGCCATCGTCGAGATGAATCATCCAGGCGTGTGGGTGATGGGTGATCTCGCCGATGACGACCGCACGCGAGGCATGGGTGTCGTCATTGAATATGCAGGGCGAACCGGCAAGCCTGCATGGTCGAAGCCTGCCCCGTTCCATTGGGATTACACCCATTTCGGCCAGTCGGACGCGATCACTACCGCGCCCGACGAGACGATCGTCATGACCTTCACCAAGAACAACGCTGCGCTTAACGGCTTCAACCAGTGGACCATCAACGACGTCGCCTTCACGATGGAGAAGATGGAACCGATGTTTCATCTGCGCGAAGGGAGGCGCTATCGGCTGCGAATGCGCAACGCCAGCGACGATTCATCCTGTGCATCTTCATCGGCACAGCTTCGAGCTGACCCGCATCGCGGGCAGAGGCACGGCAGGCATTATGAAGGATGTCGTGATGCTGGGCGGCTATCAGGAAATCGAAGTCGATTTCGTCGCCGACAATCCGGGCCGGACCTTGTTCCACTGCCACCAGCAATTGCACATGGACTTCGGCTTCATGGCGCTGTTCGACTACGTCTGAGCCAACCGGCCCATCGCCGATGGGGACAATGAGGCGAGCTTCCCGGCCACTTCCTTGCGCTCGCTGTAGCGGCTGGTGAGATAGGCGGAAGGACCACGCGTCAGCAGGATGAACTTCAACAACTCCTCGACCACGTCGACGACGCGGTCGTAATAGGCAGACGGCTTCATCCGGCCGGCTTCGTCGAACTGCTCATAGGCTTTGGCGACGGAGGATTGGTTGGGGATCGTGATCATGCGCATCCAGCGGCCGAGGACGCGCATCTGATTGACTGCATTGAACGACTGCGATCCGCCGCTTACCTGCATGACCGCGAGCGTCTTGCCTTGAGTGGGCCTCATCGCGCCGAGAGATAGGGGTATCCAGTCGATCTGTGCCTTCATGATGCCGGTCATGGCCCCATGACGCTCCGGGCTGCACCAAACCTGCCCCTCCGACCAGGTCGACAGTTCGCGCAGCTCCGCGACCTTCGGATGATCGGCGGGAGCATCATCGGGGAGCGGCAGGCCGCTGGGATTGAAGATGCGGGTCTCGGCGCCGAAGGCCTCCAGCAGGCGCGCGGCCTCCTGGGCCTGGAACCGGCTGAAAGAACGCTCGCGCAGGGAGCCGTACAACAGGAGGATGCGCGGTGGATGCGTCGGTGGTTGCGGGAGAAGGTTGGCCGCCGCTGGAGTTTCGAACGCGTCGGGATCGATGTTCGGCAGGTCCGACAGATCGGGCGCCTGCATCAGCGCGCCTCTTTGGCGACGTGCGGCGCTGTCTGGCCGCGCTCATACCAACCCTTCGAGCGATTGACGATCCAGACCACGGTCAGCATGACCGGAACTTCGATCAGCACGCCGACCACGGTCGCAAGGGCTGCGCCGGACTGGAAACCGAACAGGCTGATGGCGGCGGCAACCGCCAGCTCGAAGAAGTTGGAGGCGCCGATCAGGGCGGAGGGGCCGGCGACGCAGTGCTGCTCGCCGGAAAGCCGGTTCAGCAGGTAGGCGAGGCTGGCATTGAAATAGACCTGGATCAGGATCGGCACGGCGAGCAGGGCGATCACCAGCGGCTGTGCGATGATCTGTTCGCCCTGGAAGCCAAACAGCAGCACAAGCGTTGCCAGCAACGCCACAAGGGAGACGGGGCCGAGCCTAGCCAGCAGCCGATCGAGCGCGGTTTGCCCGCCGGTCGCCAGCAGTTGGCGGCGGATAAGCTGCGCAATGATCACCGGAATGACGATATAGAGGACCACCGACAGCACGAGGGTGCCCCACGGCACGGTGATCGCGGAGAGCCCGAGCAGCAAACCGACAATCGGCGCAAAGGCCACGACCATGATCGCGTCGTTAAGCGCCACCTGGCTCAGCGTGAAGTGCGGTTCGCCCTTGGTCAGGTTGGACCAGACGAACACCATTGCGGTACAGGGCGCGGCGGCAAGGATGATGAGTCCGGCAATGTAGCTATCGATCTGGCCGGCCGGCAGGTACGGTCGGAATAGGTAGCCAATGAACAGCCAGCCGAGCAGCGCCATCGAGAATGGCTTGATTGCCCAATTGATGAATAGGGTGACGCCGATCCCGCGCCAATGGCGGCCGACTTCGCCGAGCGCGGCGAAATCGATCTTGAGCAGCATTGGGATGACCATCAGCCAGATCAGCACCGCGACCGGCAGATTGACCTTGGCGATCTCAGCAGCCCCGATCACCTGAAACGCGCCGGGCATGACGTGGCCGAGCGCGACGCCGGCGACAATGCACAAAGCGACCCAGAGGGTGAGATAGCGTTCAAATGTGGACATCGTTCTTCCTCAAGCCGTCGCGACGCGGCGACCGTGCTCATCGATCACCCGCTCACCGTCTTCCTTGATGAACTCACCCAATTGCCGCGGCAGCAGATCGAGGACCTCTTCGGACGGCCGGCAGAGTCTCACACCCTTGGGGCTGACGACGATCGGGCGATTGATGAGGATCGGATGCGCGAGCATGGCGTCGAGAAGCTGATCGTCAGTCAGGCCTGGATCGCCAAGACCGAGTACGGCATAGGGCGTACCCTTTTCCCGCAGGAGGCCCCGCGTGGAAATCGCCATCCGCGCGATGAGCTGGACCAGCATCACGCGGGTCGGCGGCGTCTTCAAATATTCGATGACGTGAGGCTCGACGCCAGCATTGCGGATCAGCGCAAACGTATTGCGCGAGGTGCCGCAATCGGGGTTGTGATAGATGATGACGTCCATGATCCACCTCATGCCGCGCTGTCGCGGGGTGAGGTCGCCCCTTCGGACCGGCCGATTTCACGCAGCTTCGTACCGAGAGAGATCTGGTCGAGACTGGCGATCGGCAGCGCAGTAAAGACCGAAATCCGGTTCCTGAGATAGCGGAGGGCGGCGACAAAGGCGGCTTGCTTCCGGATGTCCGTGCCTTCAACCGCGGCTGGGTCTTCGATCCCCCAATGCGCCGTCATCGGCTGGCCGGGCCACACCGGGCATGCTTCACCGGCGGCGTTGTCGCAAACGGTGAACACGAAATCCATCACCGGCGCATCGGCCGTCGCGAACTCATCCCAGGCCTTCGATCGAAAGCCTTCGGCCGGATAGTCGAAGCTCTCCAGCACCTTCAGCGCGAACGGATTGACGGTCCCCTTGGGTTGGCTGCCGGCGGAGAAAGCACGGAAGCGGCCGCCGCCATCCTTGTTGAGAATGCTCTCGGCGAGGATCGAGCGTGCCGAATTGCCGGTGCAAAGGAAGAGGACATTGTAAATGCGGTCAGTCATGGGCGGCCTCCTTGACGGCTTCAGTTTGGGGGGCGCAGCAGGGCGTCAGCTCGGCGATCAGCGGCGCGCAGATCTCGGGCCGCCCGCCGCAGCAATCCTTGACCAGGTATCCGGCCAACACCCGCACGGCATCGAGCTTTGCCCGGTAGATGATCGACCGGCTTTGCCGCTCGGCTTCGATCAGTCCGGCGCGCGTCAGGACCGCAAGATGGGTCGACATGGTGTTGTGGGGCACGGCCATGTGTCGCGCGATGTCGCCGGCCGGCAACCCTTCCGGCTCATGCTCGATCAACAGCCGAAAGACGTCGAGCCGGGTCGACTGGGCGAGCGCGGTGAAGGCAAGAATGGCCTGGTCGGATTCCATATGTCGAGACTAATCGACATAATGGCACAAGTCCAGCCTCTAGGACGACCAGTTCGCACCGGCGGAAATTCTGTCCGGACGGCAGACTCTCATCCCCTCAAAGATGATGGCTTTTCACGATTGGTCAGCCTCAGAACGACATATCCACTGATCCCGGCGATGACCGATCCCATGAGAATGCCAAACTTCATTCGATCTTGGAGAAAAGGATCGCTGAAGGCCAGGAGGCCGATGAACAGACTCATTGTGAAGCCTATCCCGCAAAGGAGAGAGACGCCGAGCATCTGGCCCCAGCTGGCGCTGGGCGGAAGATTGGCAAGACCCGTCCGAACCGATAGCCAGACTGCTCCGAACACCCCGATCAACTTACCGAACACGAGCCCGACCGCGATACCCAAGGTTAATGGCTCTCCGAGCGCCGCCGGAGTTGTGCCAGCAAACGGGACGCCAGCGTTCGCGAAACCGAAGATCGGCACGACGAGGAACGTGACTGGCACATTCAATGCGTGTTCGAGCCGGTGGAGCAATGAGACAGCAGGCGAGGCTTCGGGCTTGGCAGGCGTCCGGCGAATCGGGATCGTGAGAGCGAGAATCACGCCGGCCAGCGTCGCGTGAATGCCAGAGCGGAGGACCAGGACCCAGAGCACTATACCAAGCAGCAAATAGGGAATCAGGGAGTTTACGTTGCGCTTGTTGAGCACGATCAACAGCGCGACGACCGCAGCCGCGCCTCCGAGATCAGGCAGGGACAGGCCACTCGTGTAGAAAACCGCTATGATGATGACCGCGCCAAGGTCGTCGATGATTGCCAGTGCGGCGAGAAAGACCTTCAGCGAAGCGGGCACTCGGGGTCCGAGAAGCGAGAGCACTCCGAGCGCGAAGGCGATGTCGGTCGCCGAGGGGATCGCCCAGCCGCGCAACGCCTCGGGATGCCCACTGTTGAAGGTGACGTAGATGAGCGCGGGCACCAACATCCCGCCCGCCGCCGCCACGCCAGGGAGAAGCCGACGTCCCCAGCTGGAGAGATGACCGTCGAGTATCTCACGTTTTATCTCTAGCCCGACCAGCAGGAAGAAAAACGCCATCAGCGCATCATTGACCCAATGCTGAAGGCTTAGCGGGCCGACATAAGTATGAAGAGCTGTAAAATAGGTCGATGCAAGAGGCGAGTTTGCAGTGACAATAGCGAGCAAAGCCGCAGCCATGAGAAGCAAGCCGCTTGACGATTCGCTGTTGAGAAACCTGCGAAGTGAAGAGTTGATGCGACCAGTTGACGAAGATTTATCTGAAGACATGCGCCCGCGTTCCCCTGGACAGGGCTCCATTGCCTCCGTTGTTGGGTAAAACCCGAGGCGCACGCAGCACACGCCTAGACCATCCAATATGGACGAAAAGCGGGGGCTTTTCTACCCGGCCCCGTGCTGCACCGTCGCATGTTCGGATCGGGTGCCGAACCCCGCCACCTTCAGGACGGCCGCCATCCCGAGCCCCTCCGGGCGACGCTCTCGCTCCCCAACTTCGCCACCAGATCCGCACCGCACGCCAGCATAAGCCGGTCTTGGGCGGCCGGCGCGGAGCGAATTTGGGACACGTGAAGCCGATAGGCAGAACGACTGGAACGATAAGTGTTCGTGCGCTATGAAGGCCCTGGGGCAGTACGCGCTGCCCTGGGGCGTCGAAACCCCTACGAGCGGTTTGGTGCCGGCTGTTACGGCGCCGCACTCCTTGACCTTATGGTCGGGGAGCCTGTGGCGTATGCAACAGGTTCTCCGAACTAAAGGCCACAGGGCCGTCTCGTACGGTTTCGAACTCCCCGATCACCAAGAGTCAGCGAGGGATCGTTTGCGGGGGCGTACCGCAGACACATCTCATCAGGGAAGACTACGGTGCCCGGGTTTGAAGCGGCACAAGAGGGATCACTGGAGGCGCGAACCATTGCCGCGCATCGGGCGTATGTGATCGCTCTGGTGGCGTGGGAGCGGACCGTTCACCGGGCGACGTGCCCGGTCTGTCGGTCGCAGCAACTTCCCAACGAGCAACAGCAGCGTTTGTGCGACGCCGCGGAGGCGGAAAAAGAGCGCTGCCGCGCGGCCTTTCGCGAACTGTGCGACCAGCTCGGCTTCGTGCCGACCGGCCACGGGATTGGCTTGCCGGCCGAAGGGCAATCCTGTTCCCCGGGCGGCTCAGCGAGCTGACGGCCGTCGGGACTTCGGAGGAACCGCGAGACCGCGTCCTGACGAAGTTGACGAACCTGACGAAAGCCACCATATTGGGAGAAGCATTGGAGGTGGCTCATGACGGTCACGCACAAAAAGCGCGGAAATGCGCGCAAACGCGCCGCGCAGCGCGAGTCGCTGACGCTCGGCTTCGTAACCTCGCTCGGGTCGATCGGAAACGACGTCGCCAGCCGCAAGGCGGCGCGAGGTCTCTTGTCCGGTTTTGCGAACGCCATAAAACGCGCGGAACGGACCGGCAAGTCGGTGCGGATGACAGTCGTGGTCGATCCCAGGACTGCCGCTCCGCAAATCGCCGTCGAAGAGGTCTCGGCCCCGAAGGGCGATAAGCTTGATTCGGCCTTGGCGGCGGCGCGCCAGCGCGGCTCTGCGCGGGTCGCTGAAATCTTGAACGGCACTGACATGCTGTCGGCCGATGCGTTTGCCGAGGAGATCGGGGCTACCCGTGAAACGGTGCACAAGAAGCGTCGGCGCCACGAGGTGCTTGGCCTCGAAGGCCCGAAGCGCGGTGTCCGCTTTCCGAAGTGGCAAGTGAGCGACTCCGGCGGCCTGATCCCGAGCCTGCCGCAGCTCTTTGAGGTCTTGGGTGATCACCCATGGACGATCTACCGTTTTTTGCTCGAAGAGCATGGCGAACTTGATGGTCGCACCGGCCTTGAGGCGCTCCGCGCCGGCCGCATCGCCGACGTCATGGCGACCGCGGAGACCATCGGCCGAGGCGCTTTCTCCTGACCGCGCCGTCGCCAGGACCGTTACCGCCGGCCGGGTTTGCATCGCGCGCGCTGTCGCTTGTCGACGTCGCGCGTGGCGCGGCATGGCGGCGGCTTTACCAGAGCCGCTTCCCGGACCCGCTTGGCTATGGTTTCGGCCCGAGCCGGTTCAGCGATCCCGAGACGACATTGGTCCCCCGGAGCGTTTCGGCGTCGTTTATTTTGGTAGCAGCATCAAGGTGTGTTTCGTCGAGGTAATTCTACGGGACCGAGGTGTCGCCCGAACCCATACCTTCCCGATCGAATGGGCGGAGCTCGAGGCGTGGAGTTGCGCCGAGGTTAGGGTCGAGGCGGCGTTGCGGGTCGTCGATTTGCGCGGCGATGGTCTGGTTCGGATGGGAATTCCGACCGACGTCGCTCGCGCCAGCACGCAGCATCTTGCGCGCATCTGGTCGCGGGCTCTGTGGGCACATGACACGAAGCCTGACGGCCTGATGTATGACTCGCGGCTCAACGGCGAGACGAACGTCGTTGTCTTCGATAGAGCTTTACCAAAGCTGGCGCCGGTCGCCACGCCACGGCTCGTCGATTGCCGCGGCGATCTTGCGACCATCCTCACCGATTTGGATCTGGCCATCGTGTGAACTGCGATAAGGCTCTGTGACTTACCGACTGGGGCCTGCACCGTGGAAGGCTTCTAAGGTTGTGCAACCGGCGGGCGCGCCGTCGCGCAATGGTGCTTTGTGACCATACCGCCCAGCACCGCTTCATGACCAACTCGGCTTGACCCACAAGCCGAGGAGTCTTCAATGCTCATGGTCATTCCCGGCTCGGACATCAGTCGGCATGCCTCGCTGATGGATCGAGTCTTCCGTTTCCGTCATTCCATCTTTGTCGACGAGAAGGGCTGGACTGAACTGCGCCAGCCGGACGGCCTGGAGCGCGATCGCTTCGACGATGTCCATGCGATCCACCAGATCTGCCTTCGTGGCGACGACATCGTCGGGTATCAGCGTCTTCTGCCGACGACCAGGCCGCATCTTCTCAGCGATGTCTTGACCGATCTGTGTCATCGCCGGCCGCCGCGCGGCCCGCGTGTCTTCGAATGGACGCGCTTTTGTGTCGCCCCTGGCAGCCGCGAGATGCGCCCGCGTCCCGAAGGGCCGTTTCTCGAGCTCGCGCAAGGGGTCGTCGAATGGGGGATGGCACACCGGGTCGATACCGTCACGGTCGCGATCGATTGGCGTCTCATGGTCATCGCCATGCAGTTGCGCTTTTTCGTACGACCTCTGGGCTTTCCCAAGCGCATCGGCCGCGACGAAGTGGTCGCGCTGCGAATGTCCTTCAACCGCGAGACGCTTGCCACGCTCCGCCAGGCGCGCGGGTGTGATGAGCCTGTGCTGCCGAACCTGCCGCTACCGACAGCGGCTTAGCGGCGCGTATCAACACAGGAAAGGAGAAAGTCAGGTGATTCGGACCACCGATACAAAGATCGTCGCTCAGGAACTGCTCACGCGATACGACCATGCACGTGCTGTGACACTCATTGGACGAACGCTGCAGAAGGCGTTGTTTGCAGGCCGCTCCGATGAGGTCGTCTTCTGGGCGCTTGTCCATGCACACTATCGCGGCGGCGATCTTTGCGGGTCGACCGAAGAGCAGCTGAGCGCCTTCTCGGCCTTCATCATCCGCGATCCCAGCGAAATGAACTGAGACGCAAAGACATCCTGAGAGCATCCTTGCCGCTAGCGGGATGCCCAAAATCTGGCAACTCGGAACAGCGATGGCGAGGACGTGACCATGTCGGGGCGCCCCCATCATCAACGGTCGAGACGCTAGACATCGGTCGGGGATACGACGATCGATGCGCTGCTGGCTGGTGGCGGGTTGGCGGCGACGCCGGTCGAAGTGGGGAAGTCGCCCGGGCCAGAGGGGCCGCAGACGGCTTGGCCATCCTGGCAATTTGGATCTGCCATCGCGCGCGCATTGTTCGCCATGCGGCAGATGGTGGTTCCGTTGATATCTGCGAAGCCGGAGCATTTGCCGGAATTCAGCATCTTCTGACAATTGCCGGTGCCAAGCTGAATGCAGGCGGCAATAAAGCTGGCGTCAACCTTCTGGCCGTCGAAGGTCGACATCGAGGCCAGCTGTCTGACGGCGGGTGAATTGTAGCCGTCATTCGTCAGCTTGGCCCAGGCGTCGACCTGGTCCTGCAGCGACATACAGCCGTAGCCCGCCCGATCGGTGCCGGCATATTTTTGGACGTTGGCATTGTTGAGCTGGAAGATGCCAGTACAGCAGCTGCCATTGTAGTTGCCTTTGTTGCCGCCCGACTCGAAGCGTCCCAATCCGCCAAGCGAGCAGGATGTTCCCTTGAGATCATCCCGCAATGGAGAGTCCCTCACGGCATTGGTGATATCCTGGGCGGAGTAATTGGTGCGTTCGCAATACTGTCCCGCAACTGCCTGCCCGGCTCCCAGCCACTGGATGCTCGCGCAAAGAACCAGGAGAAGCATTGGCCCGCTAAAGCGCGTACACATGGAGTCCCTCCCGATCCTCGAACGTCATTTGAGCGAATAGACACGTGCGCAACTCGGCACGTCGCGACCACCGATCGTGGTACGGAAGCTAATCGTGCCGGTGGCTGGGTCGTAGCGCGTGTAGGAATTGTCGTTGCGGTTCTTCGCCGGCAGGTCTGGATCGGCGTGATCCGTGTAACAGCCGGTGTCCGACTTGATGGACGTGACCTTGCCGTTCTCGATCGTGACGACGCGCAGAGGGCAGATCGACGGCTCGATCTCGGCCCCTTTGTCATTGGCGCCGCTATCACAAGCGCGCGACAGCGCCGTGCTGACAATGATGGTGCGGCTGCCGTCGCGATAGGTCGAAGCGAGCGCGGTCACGAGTGCGTTTTTGCCGCCGAGGGGCCGCTTGAGCTCGGTGGTCACATAGGCATTGGCCTCGCGGATGACGTCGGGCCAGACCAGCGTCTGCAACGGGTCGTTCGATGGGGTCTCGAAACTATAATAGCTCATCGCCTGCCAACCGCCGGCGGCTTGATTCTGCGCGACAGCACTGCCCGGAATGGCGAGCAGCGCGATGATCGGAACGGCGAACTTGAATCGCATCGAAGCCTCCTGATGCTGAGATTGCCGACCAGCATGGCACGGCCGCGAGCGCGGTCCAGGCCGCGCGCCAGCGCGCCCCGCAGGGGTCGCCTTGACGGCGTCGTCAGCGGGCGTGGCACCGTGATGGAGAGGCGGGCAGCGTTTCATGGGGGATACAGGGAAATGTTTTGTGAGCAGCCATCGACGGCCTGGTGATCGATGATGAGACCGGTTTTCACGGTCTTGGTGGCCACATCGTAAGACGCGTAGGACGCAGCCTGCGGTTCGCCGCTTTTGCCGGCGACGGGCGAGGTGAGTTCCAGAAAACAGGCGTGGCCGCCGTCGAGGGTCCGGACCTGGAGTCCTTCGTAGATGGCGATCCGCAGCGGGCAGAGTTTGACGGTCGCGCCGGCGGCCGCGCGCAGTTCCTTGAGCGTGCAGCCGGTGACCGTGTTGAGGATTGAGAGTACGACGGATTTCGTGGCGCTCCAGATCACAAAATGCGCTTCGGTGGCGGGCGCGTTGCCATCGACAAATCTCTGGTCGCCACGCGCCTTGTACGCACGATTGTTGACGTCAATGGCGTCTTTCCAAATGTCCAGATAGGTCGCGGTCTGCGGTGACGGCTTCTGAAGATTCGCGTAGGACATCGGCCGCCAAGCCCCGGGGTCGGGCGTTAGCGATTGCGCGTGAGCGCCGGTGGAAAGATCCAGCATCATGATCCCCGCGATCAAGGCGCTTGCACAGCGCAGCCGACGACTGCGGCAGAGTGCGCACGAAATATGCCAACATCTAATATAGTGTTTTTGCTTTGTCGACACGAGCGCATCGCGCACGCCCGCCTCCTATTCGTAGCGCGGCCGGCCAGGGACCCACCACCAGAAGTCCTTGGGCGACCGCTCGCGATTGCGCCACGCAACGTTGGCGCGCGGCGGAGAAACTGGCTGCATGTTCCACACCGCACCGTAATAATAGAAGTTCGCCGTCTCGCGCCGTGATCGCCGGCCCGAGCCATCCAGAAAATCTGTCGCACAATGGACGACGGGACCGCGATAGCGCGTCACGCGCGCGGTTTGTTCGTCGAGCGCGCCCGGCTTGCAGCCGAACAGCCAAATCGAGGCGGGGTAGGTGCGATCCGCCGGCGCTGTCGCGAGCAGACGACGATAGGCCGCGTTTGCCTCGGGCTGCGTCGGATACGGAAATCGTTCCGTCAGAACCGGCGCGAACGTTGAACGGTCGGGGGCATATTCCAGTCGACCCGGCTTGACCTGCTCGGGGCTGTAAAGCGGCTCCGGTATCGGCGGGCTATTGTCGACAACGGGCGCAGCCGGCGAGGCGCAACCGGCCAGCGCGATCAACAATGGTGTCACCAGATAAGTGTGTCGCCGGATCATGGCGTTGCCTCGCCGCGCGCGATCGGTTGCCGCGTGACGTCACGGCTGGCGCGCCAGTCCCAGGGCATCTGGAACGTGCTCGACCACAAGCCACGGTACGCTTTGCGCGCGTCCTGCTCGGCCAGCGCATAGCTGCGAATCACGGGGTCGTCTTGCGTGGCCGGGACCGTCACCGCCACCCCTTCACGGACCATGTCGGCGGCAATGTCGGGATGACCGGCGGAGGCGCAGCGCACCAGGTGTTCGCTGGCCTCATCGCGCAGCGTGGCGCAGGCCAGCCACGTGTTCAGTGTCGCGGTCACCAGCCACGCCGTTGCCATCGTGCCGCAGGGCCAGGCCTGCCGGCCGCGGCGCGCGGATTGCTCGGGCGCGCAGGTGTCGATTCCGTAGAGCCGGTAGGCTTCGTGCGTTTCAATATCGCGAAAGCGCGTACCGTCGATCACCTCGACGCGCAACGGCGGCGACTGGACGGCGGCCTTGGGTGAATAGACGCCAGGCGAAGCGGCAGGCGTCTGCGCCATCCCCGCCTGGCTATTGAAGACCGCAAAGCCCGACACCATCCCAAGGACGAGCTTACGCGGCTGCATCGTCGCGCGATCCGAGATCGAGCTTGTGGAAGACGTTGGCGATGATGTCTGTCGTGTAGACGGTTTCGCCATCCTTCTTATAGGAACCGTCCGCAATCCGGCATTCGGCGTAGACCGCGTCGCCTTTGGCGATGTTCGCGATCGCCCATTCGGCGGCCTTTTCATTGAGGATCGTGACCGTCACCCAGTCCGTTTCCTCTCGCCGCTCGCCCTTGCCGTCGGTCCAGGCACGATCGGTCGCGACATTGATCTTGGCCGCCTTGTTGAAAGCTTTCGGCGCCTGGCCGACCCGGCCACGCAGGATGAACAGGTTTGTGGTTCTCAAGGCTTATCTCCTTCATTGCTGGCTGGATTCTGCGGGAGTTGGTGGATGCGGCGGCGTAGACGGGCGCGCCTGTTCGTGAAGCGCGCGCAGGATGATCGCGTTCGGGTCGGGCAGGTCAGGAAACGCCCACAAGCCCGCCTTGGCGCGCTGCGCAACAAGCTGCGCGACGAAGTACGGGGCGTGGACGGGCTGACCGTCCGGCTTCAAGGCGGCGAAAGCGAATCCGGTCGCGATCAAGGCCGTGCCGAGATCGATCCGCGATCCGGCGCCCGCGCCGGCCACGCGGGTCGCGACGCAGAAGACGAAGACGGTCTTGGTCTCGGGCTGCTCGGCGGCGTCATAGCATTGAGGCCGTAAATCCCGCGTCAACGCCACCAGCATCGCAAGCGAGGCCTCGCCGCAATCGCGTTCGAGACCATGGGCGTTGGTGAAGCTCGTGCCGCGAAGGCAGGACTGCACGCCATAAAGGCGATAGGTGACGCCGGTATCAGACCAACTGTCGCCGGTGAGATAGAGCGCATTCGCCGGCACCGGAAACCAGCGGGAGGCCGGCGCTTCCGCGAATGCCGCGCTGAGCGTGAGCAACGGTACGACGATCCCGGCAATGACGTGGGCTCGCCTCATCTCAATAGCCCTGCAAAGAGAAGTAGAAGCGTTGAGTGCCGTTCGCCGTGCTGATGTCGACGTAATAAGGATCGCTGCGCGGATCGCGCGCCGTCGTTGGATAGGTCGTGGAGCATCCGCCATCGCCGCCGGAGCAGACCTGTTGCGGCTTCGAGAGATCGGCACAGAGATTCCCATTGGGCGCTGCGGACAGGCCGACTCCGCCGTCGGACCCTGACTGCACCGGGCTCAATCCAGCCGGACACGCCTGGTAAGGCTCATAGCCTGGACCACTGGCGTTGCCCTCGGGACAGGACGGCCAACCGCCGCCCTTCGCCAACTGGCGGAACAGGGTTTGCATGACCGGCACGCAATAGGGGATGCCCGACCAGCCCGGCGCCGTCGCGGCCGCGCACAGCAACACCTTGCACCCAAACGATGCATCTTGCGCGTGCGCGCGCTCGGCGCCAGGCGCACACGAAAGGCCGACGACCACCAACAGGGCTGCACCGCGCTTC
This sequence comes from Bradyrhizobium sp. SK17, assembly GCF_002831585.1. Lineage (GTDB taxonomy): Bacteria > Pseudomonadota > Alphaproteobacteria > Rhizobiales > Xanthobacteraceae > Bradyrhizobium. Next base: position 66,741 of record NZ_CP025114.1, read on the forward strand.
ATCCATCCTCCGGGAGTGAGAGCAGGGGACGCATGGCTTATCCTGTTGCCAAGATATCAACATTCAATATATTGTCTATTGGAAAATGGAGGCGGGGTGGCATGTCGATTCGCATCACGGCGATCGGGTTCAGCGTCCTGGCGGCTCTCGGCGGCGTATATGCGCAGGACGCCGGGAAGCCAGCCCGCCTCGCTGCCGTCGATGCCTCGGGCAGGGTGCTCCCCGTTGAGACGCCCTCCGCTTCGATCGAACGCATCGGCAGTACCTTTGCGGCCCTCGCGCCCTGCGCGGGCGTCAAGGCGATAGCGCCGGACGATGCGCGCGCCCTCGTCGTGCGCATCGCCACAGAGGAGAATTTTTATCCCGACTTCGTCCAGGCGGTCGCCAAGAACGAAAGTCGCTTCAATTCGATCGCGCTTTCAGACAAGGGCGCGTTCGGCCTGATGCAGTTGAAGCCGGAGACGGCGCAACGCTTCAAGGTGAACCTCTGCGACCCCGCCGACAATGTCCGAGGCGGCGTTCGCTTTCTCCGCGCCCTGCATGAGAAATATCGGAATCCGTTCTTCATCCTCGCCGCCTACAACGCCGGCGAGGGCGCGGTGGAAGAGAACCGCGGCGTCCCTCCCTTCCCCGAAACAGTGCGCTTCGTGGCGCAGGTCATCAACGACTTCTACCTCTGGCCGAGCCCGGGGAGCGCGAGCCGTCCTAGTCGGCGGACTGCAGTCGGGCGGCGGGAACTGATTGAGCCGGGAATGCCAAGCGGCGCCGCGGCTTCGCCGACTAAGACGACGCCAGAAGCGCACTGGAACGATGGATTCGTCATGCATGTCGACTGAAACGGAGGATCGGATGAGGAGATCGATGTCGCGCTGGCCCCTTGCTGGAACGCTCTTGGTGATGAGCATCGCCGACGCCGTGGCGCAGTCGAGCGGTGGAACGCTGCAACCGGTGCAGTCGACGTTGACCCAACTGGTGTCGGCGCTGACCGGGCCGATCGCGACCGCGCTTGCCACGCTTGCCGTCATCGCTTGCGGCTTCTTCGCCTGGTCCGGTCGGCTGACTTGGGGCATCGCCGGCAGCGTCATTTTCGGGATCGTGCTGGTGTTCGGCTCTGCGCAGATCGTCCAGTTCTTCCAATCGGCGGTCGGGCAATGACAGAGAACGAGCTCGAGGACCCGCTGATCGCGCCCCTCGTCAAGGCGTTGACGCGCGCCCCGACGCTGATGGGCGTGCCGTACATGTACTTCATGTTCAACGGCGTGGTTTCGAGCGTGTGCTTTTTGATCTCGCACAATCTATTCCTGCTGTTGGTGGCGATCCCGCTGCACTTGTTTGGCTTCGTCATGACGCTGCGCGACGACCGCATTTTCGAAATCCTGTTCGTCAAATCCACCAAATGTCCGCCCCGCTCGCGCGCCTTCTGGGCCGCCGACAGCTACTCTGCGTGAGGATCCGGCATGGTCGCGCGTGCTCTGCTCGATGAACTGACCTTTGGCGGCGTGTCGCGCCGCGAGCGGCCCGTGGCGTCGCACGTGCCCTATACGCGGCATGTCGATGACCACATCATTAAGACCCGCGACGGACTGGTCCTCACCATCCTCAAACTCGACGGCTATTCCTTTGAGACCTCCGACATGAGCGAGGTCAATGCGCGGTTACTGGGCCGCAATGACGTCGTGCGTACACTGGCCAACTCCCGGTTCGCGCTCGCCGCGCATATCGTCCGGCGGGAGGTGCAGCCTCGCATCGACTCGACCTTCGACAATCCCCTCTGTCGCGAACTCGATGAGCGTTACGACGCGGCGCTGTCGCAGCGCCGCATGTTCGTCAACGACATCTATTTGACCCTCGTGCGCCGCGCCCTGCAGGGACAGGCTGGCACCTTCGACGTCATGCTGACCAAGCTGCTCGGCCGCAAGGACGAGGCCGGCGAGTCCGTCGCCGCGCAAACCGCCCTGACTGAGCTTCGCGACGCCGCGACGGCGGTCCGCGAGAATCTTGCCGGATACGGCGCCCGCCAGCTGGGGGTGGTGCGCCGGGAGGGGGTGTGGTTCTCCGAGCCGCTGGAATTCCTGGTGCAGCTCATCAATGGCGGCCTCCCCCGACCGATGCATCTGCCACGCATGAACATCGCCGATGCGCTCTCGATGAAGCGGATCTTCTTCGGTCGCAACGCCATCGAGATCCGCGGCGCGGGTCCCGAGGATACGCGCTTCGGCGCCATGGTGTCGATCCGCGAATACCCGGCGCAGACCGGGCCGGGCTCGTTCGACAATCTCTTGCGTGTGCCGCACGAGTTCATTGCAACGCAGACCTTTGCCATCGTCGATCGGCCCGAGGCGGCCAAGCAGATCGACCGCGTGTCGCGCCAGGTCGACATGTCCGACGAGGCTGGATCGATCATCGCGGAACATCTTGACGACGCACGTGATGAGCTACTCGCCTCCGAGGCGATCTATGGCGAGCACCACATGACGGTGATGTGCCTCGGTCGCGATCTGCCCGAGGTGGGGGCGGCTGTCACGGCGGTCGGCGCGGCGTTGACCGATCGTTCGGTGATCTGGACCCGAGAAGACCTGAATTGTGAGCCCGCGTTCTGGGCGCAGTTTCCCGGCAATTTCCAATACATCGCCCGCAAGGCCGTGATCTCGTCGAAGAATTTTGCTGGCTTCACGTCGCTGCACAACTATCCGAGCGGCCGGCCGGAAGGCAACCATTGGGGACCGGCGATCTCGGTCTTCGAGACGACGTCGCAGACGGCGTACTATTACAACCACCACGTCCGCGACATCGGCAACTTCACCGTGGTGGGCCCGACCGGGTCGGGAAAGACGGTGTTTCTGTCGTTCATCGCAGCGCAGACGCAGCGTGTCCAGCCACGGCCGAAATTGCTGTTCGTCGACAAGGATCGCGGCGCCGAGATTTTCATCCGGGCGCTTGGCGGCCAGTATGAGACCTTGGTGCCGGGGGAACCGACCGGCTTCAACCCGCTGTCATTGCCGGACAGTGCGCCCAACCGCGAATTTCTCTACCAGCTGTTCGCCTTCATGTTGCGACCTGCGAACGGCGCGGACCTGACCGCGTCCGAGGAGCAGGTGATCCGGAACGCGATCGCCGCGGCGCTCACCGGCGGTCCGGCGGGTCGCACCCTGAAAGCTTTCTCGACTCTGTTGCGCGGCCGCATCAGGGCAGGGGAGGGCGATCTGCTGGCGCGCCTCGAGAGCTGGATGCGCCCCGACCAGCGCGGCTGGCTGTTCAACAACGAGGAGGATCAGTTCTCGTTGTCGAGCGTATTTGGATTCGACATGACGCGGGTTCTCGACGATCCGGTAATCCGCACCGCGGCATTGATGTATATATTCCATAGGACAGAGGAGTTACTCACCGGCGACCCGGTGATGATCTTCCTCGATGAAGGCTGGCGGCTCCTCGATGACGACGTGTTCGCATTCTTCATTCGCGACAAGCTCAAGACCATCCGCAAGCAAAACGGCATCGTCGGTTTCGGCACGCAGTCTGCAGCTGACATCGTGCGGTCGAAGGCGTCGAACACGCTGATCGAACAGACCAGCACCAACATCTTCTTTCCGAACCCGAAAGCCGACGACGAAAGCTACCAGAAGGCTTTCCGCTTGTCGGGGCGCGAGGTCGCCTGGATCCGCGGTACGGTCCCGGAAAGTCGATCGTTTCTGATCAAGCATGGCCGCGACAGCGTCGTGGCGCGGCTCAACCTCGCCAGCATGCCCGACCTGATCAAGGTGCTGTCCGGGCGCACTGAGACGGTTGCCGAGCTCGACGCGTTGCGCGCGCGCGTCGGCGACGACCCCGCCGTATGGCTGCCGATCTTTATGGGGAGGAGCGAGGCATGAAGCTCCCAATCGCGATCACCACTGCGATGCTCTTGTGCGGCGTCGCTCCCGCGCTCGCGGACATCCCCGTCGACGACGCCGCGCAGTTGACGCAGCGCTCGCAGACCGCCAGCACGACCGTGAAGCTTGTGCCGGTGACGACGCAACGGCAGGACGCCAATAGCGGCGTCAAATGCGCTGTGACGACCGGCAAGAAGGCGACCATCACCAATCCCACCGTGCAGCCGCAAAGCGGCGCTGGCAGCCAGGCGATCCAGACCTACGGTCCCGACCTGCCGGCGACGCCCGATCCATCCGCCCAGGGTGCAGCGCTCAACAGCCAGACCCTGTTCAAATCAAGCGGCGACGTGGTGGCCGGGCTCGACGCCAGCGGGTCGACAATGACGGCGGCCCAATCGGCGTTCAAGGCCGCCGGCCAGCAGGTCGGAACCGCGCCGACGGTGATGGCCGCGATCGACATGAACAGCGCGGCACGGCTGCAAAACAACCTCGCTTGGAATAGCGCGATCGGTTCGGCCAATCTCTGGGTGACCGCGCTCAACGCACTGAACTTGGCGATGACGAGCGACATGAGTCGGTCGGCGCTCGGCATGCGCGCAACGGCCGGTGCTGCCCAGGCGACATCCGGCCCGGTCTGTCCCGTCGGCATGGTCGGATCCGGGACGGCGGCCGTTCCCTGTCGGGCGCCATCGGCGTGCTCGACAACGCCCCCGGATCGTCGCCCGACCCGTCCTGCGTGAGCGCGCGCTACGTCGATACCGACGGCAACGTCATCTTCTACCTCGCCCAGGCGCAGAACGCCGCCAACGCCGGCAATGCCGGCGCGAGCGCGGCGTTGACAGTCGCCGATGTGACCGCGGCGCTCGCCGCCATTTCCGCCAACAGCCGATAGGGAGGTCCCCATGCGTTGGATATTCGTGCTCGCCGTGTTGCCGCTGGCTTTCACAGGGGCGCCGCCGGCGCTGGCGCAGGTGCCTGTCCTGGACAGCGCCAACCTCGCGAAGGCGCAGCAGATCGCGACCAGCACGCAGCAGATCCTCACCGCGGATCAGCAGATCCTCCAGTTCACGCAAAAGACCTTGCAGGCTGTAACCGGCGACCGCTCATCCCAGGCGCAGGGCACGCTGGCCCAGATGGCGCTCGGCGGCGGCTTCTCGATGGCGCAGGCGCCTTCTCTCGGTTCGGTGATTTCGGGCGGAGCCTTGTCGTTCGCGGGAATGGGATCGGCGTCCCAGAACATCGTCTCGAGCCTCATCAACGGACTGCAGCTGGTCCAGACCATCACCGGTCTCGTCAGCGGCCAAACCCATCCGGCCGACACCGCATACAAAAACTCTGTCAACGTTGCCGCGACTCTCTCCGGACTGATCAATTCGACGCAGAGCGCGGTGCAGCAGCGATCGTCCGCGTTCACGCAAGGCGGGCAACAGATCGGCAAGGCGCAGGATCTCAAGGGCAGCGTCGACCAGAATACGCAAGTCCAGATCCAGACTGGGCAGACGGTCAACGAGCTGAACGGCGTCGTCAACAATGCGGCGGCCGCCGCCAATCAAGCAAACCTCGATCGCATTGCCGCGGAATCGTCCGCCGCCCGCGCGATGAAGTTCACACAGTAATCAACGTGTAGGGGGCGATATGTCCGTGCGTGCTTTGATCCTTGTTGTCGTGGCTCTCATTATCGGCGTCGCGGTCGGCCACTACGCGCTTCCGCGGAGCCAGACGCCGGCGCTCAGCGTCAGGACTGGCGCCGACGGCGGAGGAGATGACCCTGCCAAAGCCGCCTCACGCGCCATGACGTTCACGCAGCCGAAGGCGCCCGTCCCGTGAAGGCCATCTTTGCATTTGCCGCACTCGCGCTGCTCGCCTCCGCGCTCGCCGGCTGCGCGTACAAGCCCTTGAAGGCGCCGTGCTCCCCCGACGAGGGCGGGACGCCGCTCGCCTACTCGGACGTCACGCCGCCGCCCGTCCCGGAGCCCTTCCAGCGCCTCGATCATTGCGGCCCCATGCGGCCGATCTGAGAGGAGCGATGGGAAACACGTTCAACATCACGTCGCTGCTGCAATCGGTCGATCAGCTCGGTCAGAACTACGTCTCAACTGCCTACCAGGCATTGGCGAGCGCCGCGACGTCAGGCGGCGGAACAGGCGTCGCCGGATTGTTGCTCACGCTCTATGTGATTTTCTGGGGCATTGGCATCTGGCAGGGCACCTCGACGGGCGGCCCGGCTGATCACGCATTCCGGCTGTTTCGCGCGATGCTGATCTACGTCATGGCCACGAAGTGGGGCGACTTCCAGACGCTGGCGTATAATTTCCTCAACGATGGGCCTTCCGCCATCGGCAATGCGCTGCTCAGCGCCGTCACGAGCGCCAACAACACCGGAACGTCCGCGAACCTCAACTCCGTCAACGGCGTGCAGTCGGCGCTTCAGAATATGTGGAACACGACCAACAGCGCCACCGAGGCGTTTCTTCAGAACGCCGGCATCACCAATTGGGGTCCCTACATCTTCGCCGCCGTGTTCTACGTGGTGATGGCGATCCTGATCGGCTTCGCGATCTTCCTCATCGTGCTGTCGAAGATGTTCATGTGGTTGCTGCTGGCATTGGCGCCGCTGTTCATTCTCCTGCTGCTGTTCGGCGTCACGACACGGTTCTTCAGCGGCTGGCTCAGCGCGCTCGCCCAGTATTTTCTCGTGCAGGTGCTCGTCTATGCGTTTCTTGCCTTCTACGTCTCATTGATCCAGCAGACGATCGACACGCTCAACGGCGTCGCCAATTCGAAGTCTGCGACCTGGGCCACCATCGGCCCGGTGGTGCTGCTCGCGATCATCGGCATTCTGTTGCTCAGCCAGATCAACAATATGGCGGCGGCGCTCGCTGGCGGCGTACCGATCTTCGCGCCGCGGATCGGTTCGGTGCTCGCAACCGCGACCGGCTATCGCCTCGGCGCCGCCGCGAACCAGGCCCGTCTCGCCTTCCGCAATCCGCTCAATCCGGCCTCGGTCTCGCGCCGCGAGGAGCTGGCGTCGCGCCAGCGCGCGCGCGTCGGCCTGCGCGCCGCATCATGGGCGCAATCGGCGGAATTTCGGCGCCTTGCCGAACAGCTGCGTAGTCCGGGCGTGCCGCCGGCCTCTAGTGGCGGAGGTCGGCCATGACGGAGATCACCGCCACGGAGCCGGCGCGCGTCGATCCACGGTACTATGAGGATGGGGCGACGTGGGAGCAGGATATCGCACGCCGCAACCGCAACTCCCGCGCACTTGCGTGGATCGTCGCCGCGATAATGACCGTCGTCGCAGTCGGGGCGCTCGGAACGCTGGCCTTGCTTGTTCCGCTCAAGACTTACGAGCCCTACATGGTGGTCGTCGACAAGACGACCGGCTTTGTCGAGGTCAAGCGTCCGATGGCCGAGGGTCCGCTGACACAGGACGAGGCAGTCACGACCTTCAATGTCGTGCGCTACATCAAGGCGCGCGAGACCTACGACCCGAAGGCGTTGAAGGACAACTTCGACCTCGCCCAGCTACTGGCGACAGGAGACGCGGCACGCGAACTGATGGAAATCTATTTGCCCGCCAATCCGAGCAACCCCATCAAGGTCTACGGCACCAACACGGTCGTCGCGGTCACAATCAAATCGGTGACGTTCCCGAACAACCGCACCGCACTGGCGCGGTTCTCCACCGAGGAAAAATCGTCGACCAACATCATCACCCGCAACTGGGTCTCGCTCGTCCGGTTTCGCTACACGTCCGCGCCGATGCGCAATGAGTGGCGCTTCGACAATCCCCTCGGCTTCCAGGTGTTGGAGTATCGCCGCGATCAGGAGACGGCGCCGTCGCCGGGAACGGTCGGTGCGCAGCAATGAGGAAGAATCGTATCGTCGTAGGCCTTATTCTCTGCATCGCGGCGAGCGCCGCTCACGCGGAGGCGTTGCCGCGCCCTGGCCGCACCGATTCCCGCGTCCGCGACGTTGTCTACAACAGGGACAATGTCACGGCGATCGACGCCAGCTACGGCACCTCGACGATGATCGAGCTGCAGCCGGACGAGAAGATCGAAACGCTGGCACTCGGCGACTCGATTGCCTGGAAGGTCGAGCCGAACCGCAAGGGCGACATCATCTTCGTCAAGCCGGTCGACAAGAACGCGATATCGAACCTCAACGTCGTCACCGACAAGCGCATCTATTCCTTCCTGCTGCGCTCGAACACGCGGCCGCCGGCCGGTCAAATCTATGCCGTGCGATTCCGATTTCCCGATGACGAGGCGAGCGCCAAGCTGCTGGACGAAGCCAAGCAGCGCGCGGCCAACCCCAACCTCAAGGATCTCAACATCGCCAACGCCAACAGCGATTACGGCTACAAGGGCTCGTCGGTGAACAAGCCAGTCGCCGTGTTCGATGACGGGACCAAGACCTGGTTTCGGTTCGAGGGCGAGACGCCGGCGATCTACATCGTCGACGCGGACCGCAACGAGAGCCTCATCAATTTCCGGACCGAAGGTCCCTACGTCATCGTCGACAAGGTCTCGCCGCAATGGACGCTCCGCAACGGCCAGGAATCGACGTGCATCTTCAACCGCCGCCTCACCAACGTGCATGAGCCGAACGGGCTTGAGCCCTACGCGCCGCAACGCGTGGGTGCAGCCACGACCGTGGGAGGCTGATCATGCCCACCGCTGACGACTATCGCTCGTTTGAACTGGAAGCCGCGGCGGCAAGCTCCGTCGCGCGCGGCCGGACCGCGCTCGGCAGCTTCCTGAAATTCGGCGTCCCGATCGGCGCACTTATTGTCGCTGGCTGGATGATCTACGGAACGGTCGCGCGGCGCGCGCCCGCCCTGACGACGCCGGACCAGGAGGAATTCAGGACGACGCAATTTCCCGCGCCGTCGCTGTCGACGCCAAGAGTTCAGACCAACCAGGGCACCATCGTCATCCCGCAGGCGCCGGCCGAACCCGCTCCACCACCTCCTCCGGTCGCGCCGCCACTTGCACTGCCCGCGCCGCCTCCGCCTGAACCACCCTTGGCGGGGGCGCTGCCGAATGACGACGAAGCCCGCCGCCTCGCAGAGCTCGAGCGTCAGCGACAGGAGGAGGAGCGGCGGAAATGGGAGCGCCTGCGGGCTCCCCAGGTCATTGCCGACAACGCCGCGGCCGCGGCGAACCAGTCCAGCGCGGAGGACGGCTCCCGGGCGGCCGGCGGGCCGGAGGATGACCCCAATCGCCGCTTCCTTTCGTCCGTCTCCGCAGCCGGCGTCGAGGTTTCCCGCGCCACCAAGAACGATCGGATCGACGCGCTGGTGGCGCAGGGGACGATGATTCGTGGTATATTGGAGACGGCTCTTCAGAGCGATCTGCCCGGCATGGTGCGCGCGGTCGTAACCGAGAACGTCTGGTCGTTCGACGGCCGGCGGGTGTTGATCCCAGCGGGGAGCCGCCTTGTCGGGGAATACAAGTCAGGCATTGCCCAAGGGCAGACGCGCGTCTTTGTCGTCTGGACGCGGATGCTGCGGTCGGACGGCGTCTCGGTGCAATTGGGGTCTAACGGGACCGATGATCTGGGGCGCGCCGGCAACGCCGGCTTCGTGGACAACCACTACATGGAGCGATTTGGCTCCGCGATCCTGCTCTCGATCGTCGGCGGCGCGGCTCAGTTCTTGAGCGCTTACGGCCAGAACACCAACAACACCAGCGGTAACGGCTCAATCATCACGACGACGGATCCCGTGACGGGGGTCGTCATGCAGACGCAGACAGGCGTGAACCAGTTAAATCTCCAGGCGCGTCAAATCGCGGCGCAGAACGTGTCCCAGACCCTGACCAACATCGCGCAGGAGGCGCTCAGGAACTCGATCAACATTCCGCCTACGATCTACCTCGACCAAGGGACGCGGATCATCGTGTTCGTGCGGCGCGACCTCGACTTTTCGGCGCTCTATCCGGACCCGGTCAAGGAAGCCTTGAGGGAGTTGAAGCGTGAACGTGCTGGCACGAAGTCTGACGGTCTTCATTGACCGCGCACTCGATCCAATCCGCACCTGGCTCGAGGACGACCAGGTCGTCGAGATTTGCGCCAACGGACCTGGCGAGGTCTGGGTCGAGCGTTTCGGACAAGCTGCGATGGAACGGCACGAGGTGCCCAGCCTCACGGAGCATGCTCTCCGGCACCTCGCCGAGCGTGTCGCGGGACATTCGGGCCAGAGCGTCAACGAGGAGCATCCGTTGCTGTCGGCCGCGCTGCCGACCGGAGAGCGCTTCCAGGGCGTGATGCCGCCGGCGACGACGGCGGGAGGCGCGTTCGCGATCCGCAAGCAGGTCATCAAGGAAATGCGCCTCGACGACTATCGAAAGATGGGATCGTTCGAGAAGGTGACAACGGCCGGGGAAGGGACACTATCGGAAACCGACCGCTGCCTGTGCGAGCACCTGGATGCCGGCCGCATCGAGGCGTTCATCCGCCTCGCCGTGGTCAGCCGCTATTCGATCCTCCTGTCAGGCGGGACGAGCTCCGGCAAGACCACGTTCCTCAACGCCATCCTCAAGGAAGTGCCGGTCGAGGAGCGCATCATCACCATCGAGGACACGCGCGAGGTAAAGCCGATCCAGAAGAACCACCTGCCGCTCGTCGCTTCAAAAGGTGACCAGGGGGAGGCCCGTGTCAGCGTTGAGACGCTTCTGCAGGCCTCGATGCGGTTGCGGCCCGACCGCATCTTCCTCGGCGAGATTCGCGGCGCCGAGGCCTACTCCTTCTTGCGCGCCATCAATACTGGCCACCCGGGCAGCATCACGACGGTGCACGCCGACAGTCCCGCGGGCGCCTTCGAGCAACTTGCGTTGATGGTGATGCAGGCCGGGCTCGGCCTGCGCCGCGACGAGATCGTCGGCTACATCAAGTCGGTGCTGCCCATCGTCATCCAGCAGACGAAGGTCGGCGGATGGCGCGGCACGTCGGCGGTGCATTTCTCGCGCATGGCGGAATGGCGGGAGCAGCGGACCGGGGGAAGAGGCCGTCATGGCGCGCGTCGTCGCCTATAGGATCGGCATCGCCATCCTGCTGCTGCTCGCCTTCTGGCTTTTGTGGAGCATGGCCTACGAAGTGGTCGTGGCGCTGCGCTGGGCGCCGAGCCGCTTCCCGAGCGAGGGCGCGACCCGCTGGGCCCTGTTTCGGATGCAGAACGCCGACCGATCCGCCGATTTCTTCCTGATCGCCTGGCGCCATTTTCACGACCGTCTGCTGTTCCCCGGCACGCGCGTTGAAGCCCTGATCCGCGCCGGCTACGCGGCGGCGAGCGTATTCGCGCTAGGGCTCGCCGGCGTGCTCTTCGCATTCATCAATCGGCGCCAGATGCCGTATGGCGAGGCCCGGTTCGGCACTGTGATGGAAGCAGCCAAGCAGGGGCTGACCGCAAAGCACGGGATAATCCTGGGGACGCTCGGCGGAGCCACGATCCGCTCCGACGAGCCCGCGCACATCCTGGTCGTGGGTCCGTCGCGCTCGGGAAAGGGCACCGGCTTCGTCCTTCCGAACGGCTATCTCTGGCAGGGCTCGGCGGTGTTCTTCGATCCCAAGCGCGAAAACTTCGAGGCGCTCGCCAACCATCGGGCCGCGATGGGCAACAAGGTCTTCATGTTCTCGCCCGGATCGAATGACACCCACCGCTACAATCCGCTCGATTTCGTGCGACGCGACGAGCGGATGGCGACGGACTGCCTGGTGGTGGCCTCCTTCGTCATCCCCGAAAAAGCGGACGACACATGGGCCGGGGCAGGGCGTCTGCTGCTGTCGTCGCTGATCGGCTACGTCCTCGCCTCGCCGCTGATCGCCGGCGCGCAGCACATGCGCACCGTGGCCCGCATGACGACCACGGGCAAGGACATCTCCTCCGTACTGCGGGCGATCGTAAAGACCGAGCGCCAGCACCTGCCGACCTGGGTGGCGGACAGCTTCAATCAGTACATCGCGCTCGAGCCCGAGACGCGCAATTCAGCCGTGTTCAACGTCAACATGGCGATGTCGCTCTGGAACAATGGGCTGATCTCGGCAGCGACAGAGACGTCCGACTTCGATATCCGGGAGCTGCGCCGGCACCCGATGACGATCTTCATCGGCTGCACCATCGCGGAGCTGTCGATCTTCCGGCCGCTGATCCGGATTCTGTTCCAGCAAATCCACGACCTGATGATGGTGAAGATTCCCGGCGAGGACGAGCCGCACCAGGTGCTGCTCATGCTCGATGAATTCTACCATGTCGGTCGGATGGACTCGCTGATCTCGAAGATCACCATCAGCGCCGGCTATGGATTTCGCATGGCGATCGTGATGCAGGACATCGCGCAGCTCGACGAGCTCTATGGCAGAAACACGCGCATTACCACGGTCTCAGGCTCGCAGATCAAATTGTTCATCCAGATCAACGACCTCGACACATCGGAGTTCGTCTCAGAGATGCTGGGCGAGACGACACAGGTTTACAAGACGCCGATCCAGCGTCCGGGGCAGGGCGTGTTCGCGCCGCGCGTTTGGTCGCCGCATTATACCCCGCGCCCGCTGCGCAGTCCGCTGGAGCTTCGCGAGATGTCGGCGCGCCTTTCGATCCTTATGGTGAAGAACTCGCGATCGTTCGAATTGACCAAATTCCGGCACTACGCGGATAAACCCTACCGGATATTTTATGAAAAGGCGAAAGCCACGCCTCCCGTCCTGCCCGTGCTGCGCGAATGGCAAGACGAGCCTTTGGGAGGCGCGATAATGTCAGGGCCGGATCAGCCGAAGGAAGCAGTGAACGTTGACGCCGTGCCGACACCGACCGAAGCACCGACGATGCGCAAAACCCCAAAGCGACGATCAGCCAAGAAATTCGAAAGCAGGAAGCTGCCGGAAGTCCCGCCGGCCTCTGACACCCCTTTGACGCTTATCGCCCGATCAGAGTCGCAAAAGCCGGCGCGAAGGACATTGTCGCTAGGCGCAGCGCCACCAGTTCCGGCGGGGGAGAGCTGCGACGTGCGTCACATCCTGGCGTCTGTTTCTACAGCTCAAGACGAAGATTTTATCGCAGTGTTGAGCGGACTGGAAAGGTCGATTTCGGCAAGCCAAGGGGTGCGACAAGCAGCGGAAACGCTGGTTTCGCTCCATCGATCTTTCGGCGATGATATTAAGTAGCGCTCCAGAGCGATTCCAGCGCTTTCTCAGGAAGCAATCTACTACTCGGACGAGTGTGATTGCTGATGCCCGATGATGATTTCTACCGCCGAGCGGATGGCGCGGGACCGCTGTGGGAGTGATCTTCAATCATTTGCGCGGGTCGAATTGTCTTACGCTCAAACGAGGGGGGTGTGGTCGAGGATCGGCGCGTTCGCCGGCCGTTCTTCATTTTCCTTGTATTCGGCCGAGTGTCTGAGAGCGAGCGATGCTGATACTGGCGGAATCCAATCAACATTTGTGCGCGGAAGTAGCAGAAGTTGCCTGCGCGTATCTGGCAAATGTGAAATCAAAGCTGGCATATCTGTCCAGGCCGCGAAACCATTCGCGGCAGGACAATCGCCCATTGCGTGCCAGGAAGCGATATTCGGGGCTCATATGATCGGAACTTCGTGACCCATTTCGACCCATGCTTAATTCGTATGCAAAAGCGTCGGCAGTCTACGCATTGATCACAACCAACAGCGCGCGATTATTACTTCGCAGAAGCTGAACGCGGATTAATCACTCTGTGAGGTGAAACCTTGCAGTTGGAAACGCCCCGTATATTGCTATCAGCCGGCTCAAGTACAATTCGGCACCGAAACCCCAACGCTCTCGCAATTCTTACATAGTTGGTCAATGACGTCCCGCACGTTCCCTTGAGGTGTCGCGAGAGCTGCGCGGCTTCTGTGCCAAGAAGAAATCCGAGCGCTTCAAGGCTTACCCCTTCCTTTTCGCGCAGCTCGCGAATCGCCGCGACGATCCCCTGCTCGTCGGTAGCGACCTCTGCAGCAAGTCGGTCGCTGGTGCCGCGATCAGTTCCGGGGAAATTGGAATGTCTATTTCCTGAACGCATGTTCGATCAACGTTTCGAGGTAACCCAGCCCCACTTTTCGAAAATCGCCGCACCTTCCGGCGAGGCGAGGAACCTTGCAAACTTTTTCACATCAGGGCGGGCCTCGCCCCTTTTCGTCAGCGCGATTCCTGTGTCGCGATAAATCGCGTATTGCGGCTCCACGGCGACCTGATCGGCAACCTTGGCGTTAGCGACCTGCCAAATCGACCAGATCAGCCACGCATCGATGGAGGGATCTTCGGTCCAGCTCTGCTTCGCTTGGGCGCTGTTGCCGGCCACTTTTACGATATTCGATCGAAACGCCCGCACGCTGGCCATATCGCCGAGGCGCCCGGCCACGTCTTCCCAAAGCCCCTGTTGCCCGGCCCCGTTCACCACCAAAATACGATGACCCGGCTTCAGCAAGTCGGCGACGCCGGTGATGTGACCCGGATTACCGGGTCGCACGAGGATCGCCGCTGGCCTCAGATAAAGTGGTTGGACAGTGGAGGTGTCGATATCCGGCATCGCGGCGATGAAATCGGACATCATCACTTCCGATCCGCTAAAGATCAGGTCTGCATCCGCCTTTGCATTATCGATCCACTGTGGGGTCGGCCCCGCAGTGACTTCGACTTCGATACTGTGTTTTTTACCGAAGGCCGCAGCCGCTTCCTTCATCGCAGGTAACGGCCCACCAGGACCATACACGTGAATAATTCCCGCCGCTTGAACGGAGGCGCTGATACTCATCGCAAGACTTGCGACCGCGATAACGATAGCTAAACGGCGCATGGCCTTATCTCCGTCAATTGAGGGCGTCTACCGAAAGGCCGGATATTGCTTGCCGACCATGGAGTGACCAGAAAGCTTAGACAGCCACGATAACGGCAACGATGCCGACAAGCGTCCAGAATGCCGTATTCGCAAACATACTTAGAATTTGCTCGTGATCCGGACCTTCGGGCAATCCGGCCAAATGCGCAGCGCAGCGTCCCGGCAAGCTAAGAGGTAAGCGGTGAAGCCAAAAAGGCCTGCTACCGACAGCATCCGCGCGTTTTCGTTGCATTGATGAATCGGCATTCTCATGATGCGCGGCATGTTCTTATTCCGAACAACATATAAGCAGGGCATATTCGAAACATGGCCGTGGAAATGAGAACGAGACCAACCGCCGCCACGGCGTATTTCCACATGCCCCAACTGAGGAAAAAGTCTGCAAACTGCGGAATGAATGGCGAGATCAACAGCGCGAGGCCAATCACGAAACGCACGACACGATCAAGCGAACCAACATTAATCATGAAACTCTCCATTGGAATGCAGTTAAGTTTGTTTGGTACGTAACGCCGTAGCGTGTCGCGTCTGCATCATGCGACGTTGTCACGCCGCCTTCGCGAAACTCCGCTCCTTATGCGGAATATCGAACTCGCCGCCGCCGAACATGTGATTCCAGTATAGCCACGGTAAAAGTTTGGTTTTGAGATACCACATGCTTCGTCGAGGAACGCGCGGGTCGAGCGGGAAGCTCGGCGTAACCTTGCCGCCATAGGCGAATTCAGCCAGCACGATCTTGCCGATCGCAACGGTAAGCGGACAGGAGCCATAGCCGTCGTACACCGCCGCGGCCTTTTGCCCTTTCATCACCGACAGCAAGTTCTTGACGACGACAGGGACTTGCATCCGTACTGCAGCCGCGGTTTTTGCGTTAGGTGTCGAGGCCGCGTCTCCGAGACCGAATATGTTCTGGTACCGCGTATGCTGCAGCGTGCCTTGATCGACCTCGATCCAGCCGGCCGCATTTGCAAGCGGGCTCGCGCGAACAAAATCGAGACCTGTTTGCGGTGGCGTGACGTGCATCAGATCGAACGACTTTTCGATCTCCGATGTCGCGCCTGCTTCGTCTGTGACCATGAAGATCGCGCGCTTTGCTGCAGCATCTACAGCCTTCAGGTGGTGCTTATAGCGAACGTTGATTCCGTAATCCTTGACTGCGTCCAACAGCGGCGGAACGAAAAAAGGAACGCCAAACATGACGTCGCCGGCGAGGCAGAATTCGATCTTGGCCTGATTGAGCTTTCCCTGGCGCCGATGATGATCAGCCATCAAGTACATGATCTTCTGCGGAGCGCCGGCGCATTTGATCGGCATCGGCGGCTGGGTGAATAGCGCAGTGCCGCCTCGAAACCCCTTGATCGAGTCCCACGTGTACTGCGCGTACTTGGGAAGATAGTTGCTGCATACGCCATTTCGTCCGAGTGACTCCGTGAGCCCTTCGATCTTTTCCCAGGCAAGCTTCAGGCCCGGACACGCAATCAGGAAATCGTAATGTTCAAGTGAGTTGTCCTGCAGGCGAACAGCGTTCTGATCCGGCAGAAATTCAGCAGCGGCTTTTTTGATCCAGCGAACGCCCTTGGGGATTAGTGTCTCTTCCCGCCGTTCGGTTTGCGCACGCGTGAAGATTCCGGCACCGACGAGTGTAAATCCGGGCTGATACCAATGCAGGTCTGATGGCTCGATGATGGCGATCTCCAGTGAGGAATCATGCTTTTTCAGAGTCGCCGCCGTTGTGATCCCGGCGCAACCTCCGCCGACAATCAAAATCCGTCGACCTGTCATTCCCTGAACTGGCGCAACCATGATCGTCTCCATCACAATAGTTATTGATTAGCTTAAGTGATATGTTATGGTGTCACTTCAAATCCGGTCTGTCGAGGAGTTTTATTGTGAAGATCATCAAAGTGAACGACATCCTGTCTGTCGGTCCGCAGCCAGACTTAAGTGATTTCAATGGGTTGAAGGCAGGCGGGTTTGGGTCCGTGATCAATAATCGGCCGGATGGCGAGGAGCCAACTCAGCCTGCGGCAGCCGAGGCTTCAGGTGCAGCGGAAGCGGCCGGGCTTCGCTATGCCCGCCAACCGATTGTGCTCGGAGCGGTCACCGAGGCGGACATCCGGCAATTCCAGAAAAATCTCGCGCAACTCGATCAACCAGTTTTTGCCCACTGCAAAACCGGCACGCGGTCGCTGACTCTCTGGACCTTGGGCGAGGTTCTGGACGGCCGCATGGAGGCAACGGAGATTTTGCCATTCGGAGAACGGCACGGACTTGATTTGAAAGTCGCGGCGAAATGGGCTTCAGACCACGCTTCAAGCGACGGTGCGAAATGACGGAGCAGAACGTTCAACAGAGCGATGCGACGGAGGGGTATCGGCCGCTTTTGATCGGCAGTCCGGCTCCGCAATTCGTCACGCGAACGACGATGGGCAACAGGTCATTGGATCAATACCGTGGCCGATGGCTGATTCTCTTTTCTCATCCGGCTGACTTTACGCCCGTCTGCACCAGCGAATTCATCAGCTTCTCCAAGGCATATCCCAAATTTCAGGAGCTTGGTTGCGACCTCCTGGCGCTTTCCATCGACAGTCTGTTCTCGCATCTCGCGTGGGTGCGAAGCATTCGTGAACGCTTCGGCGTCATGGTCCCTTTCCCGATCGCGGAAGATCCGTCAATGGCGATAGCCGAAGCCTACGGCATGATTCACGGAGGCGCTGCCGACAGTTCGACGGTCCGAGCGACCTTTGTCATCGATCCCGACGGCCTTATTCGGGCTCTTATCTGGTACCCGATGAGTACCGGCCGCCGCGTCGATGAGATCGTCCGCCTCGTCGCGGCGCTTCAGGTTACGGACAGCGACGCGGTTTTGACGCCGGAAGGCTGGATGCCGGGCGAAGATGTGATCGATGCAGCGCCGCTCAGTATCGAGGAATCCGATGCCACGGCTGGATCTGGTGAAATCCACGACTGGTACTATCGCGTCCGAAAGTTGCGAGTAGACAAATGAAGAATGAAGACAGCCAAAAGCCGGTCGTTAAGGGGTTCTTCGACAAGCGAACCTTCAGCATTCAATATGTCGTTTCGGATCCGGCTACGAAGAAATGCGCGGTTATCGACCCCGTCCTTGATTTCGACGAGAAATCGGGCGCAACGGCAACACGTTCAGCGGATGAGATTCTTGCTTATATCGCCGCCGAGGGCCTGAACGTCGAGTGGATCCTCGATACCCATCCGCATGCGGATCATCTCTCCGCCGCCCGATATCTCAAGAGCAAGACCGGGGCGCCAACTGCGATTGGCGATCGGATTAGCGAAGTGCAAGAGCTCTGGAAAAAAATTTACAACTGGCCGGATTTTCCCGCCGATGGATCGCAGTGGGATCACCTGTTCGCGCCTGGTGAGCGGTTCAAGGTTGGCAACATCGAAGCCAGCGTGTTGCTTTCGCCGGGACATACACTCGCTTCGATAACATATGTCATTGGCGATGCCGCATTCGTCCACGACACATTGTTCATGCCGGATTCCGGCACCGCACGTGCCGACTTCCCCGGGGGCAGCGCCGCCAAGCTTTGGCAATCAATCCAGGCGATCGTGGCGTTGCCGGAATCGACGCGAGTGTTTACAGGGCACGATTATCAGCCTGGTAAACGTCAGCCATTATGGCAAAGCACGGTGGCAGAACAAAAAGGCACTAACAAGCATTTGGTAAAAGCCAAAACGGAGGAGCATTTTGTCGCGCTGCGTGAAGAGCGCGACCGAAAGCTCCCGATGCCAAAACTAATTCTGCACGCGCTGCAAGTTAACATCCGGGGTGGGCGATTGCCCGAGCCGGAGTCGGACGGACGGCGTTATCTCAAGTTTCCTTTAGACGCGCTCGCCGGAGCCGTATGGAGTGAATCATGAGGTTGGTGAAAACAGCACCCGACCTAATCGAACTCAATATTCGGCAAGCTGCGGATTTGATGCGACGTCTCAGCAATCCAAATCGCTTGATGATTGCTTGTGCGTTGATCGAGGGTGAACAATCTGTTTCGGAACTGGAAACCAAGCTTGGCATCAAGCAGCCAATTTTGTCGCAGCAGCTTGCCGATCTGCGAGAGGCAGGCGTTGTTCAGGCGCGACGATCATCCAAGTCGGTCTTTTATAGCGTCGCAGACGCCAAAGCCGGTCACTTGATCGCGGCACTTCATCAGATTTTTTGCGACGATCCCTATCCGGACGCCGCGCCCTTCAAGATTCCAGTCCGAGTGAAAGCCGCGGCGCAGGCCGCCGTTTTCGCGCAGGTCAGGCGGCCTTTCGAAAAATAGCGGGAAACTGAAATGCAGCAAACCTATTTGCAGTCGTTGATCGGGGGCGGGCTGATCGGGCTGTCGGCGGCCATCCTCTTGGTTCTCAACGGACGCATCGCCGGCGTCAGTGGCATGGTCTCAGGCGCGATCGAGTTCGTCAGTCCTGAACGCATGTCGCGTATCTTGTTTCTTGGGGGACTCCTCTGTGGCCCATTGATCTACCTGCAATGGTTCGGCGTCTGGCCACAGGTCGAGGTAACAACCACGGCTAGTTTGATGGTGGTTGCCGGTTTGCTTGTCGGTTTTGGGACCCGCCTTGGATCGGGATGCACCAGCGGACACGGGGTATGTGGCCTTGCGCGCCTGTCGCCGCGGTCTTTCACCGCGGTTATCGTGTTTCTGTGCACCGGGATCGCCACCGTATTGGTCATGAGAAAGTTCGGTATCACATGAGCTGTTTGGCGCGAAATCTCGTGTCGCTGGTGTGCGGACTTATTTTTGGGTTCGGCTTGGCGCTATCGGGAATGCTTGATCCCGCGCGCGTTCGCGGATTTCTCGATATATTTGGTGCGTGGGACCCTAGTCTGGCCTTTGTGCTTGGCGGAGCGGTCGCTGTTTCATCGATCGGCTATGTCATGTCGCGCGGGATGACAGAACCCGCGTTGGACATTGCTTTTCGTTTACCGACCAAGACGGCGATCGATTCTCCTCTGCTCATTGGCGCAGGACTGTTTGGGATCGGTTGGGGAATTTCTGGCCTATGTCCCGGCCCGGCGATCGCGTCATTGAGCTTCGGCATTCCGGCGACAATTGTTTTCACGATTGCCATGATCGCAGGTGTTCTCGTGCATGACCACCTGATTAAAGCGCGTCCAAACCAGCAAGCATTACAGTGACGATTTGGTCAGACGGTCTCGCGTTCGGTTCCGGTGGCCTCGTCGGCTTTTCCTTGGGGCTCATCGGCGGCGGCGGCTCGATCCTTGCCACGCCACTTCTGCTTTATGTCGTCGGCTTGACGCCGCCTCATCTGGCTATTGGCACGGGTGCTCTTGCTGTCGCAGCAAACGCGTTCCTGAATTTTACCAATTACGCGCGCCGGGGCACCGTTCGCTGGCGCAGCGCTTTGGTGTTCGCGATCGTTGGCAGTGTCGGCGCGTTTGTCGGGTCAAGTGTAGGCAAGGCCATTAACGGTGACCGCTTGCTGTTTCTGTTCGGTCTGCTGATGCTGGTGGTCGGAGGCCTTATGCTGAGGACGAAGCGATCTGCGCCGGTAACAGCCCAGGATGAAGATGCCCGGCCGTGGTTGGCAGCTGCTACTGCGCTTGTCGTTGGCCTTGCTGCGGGATTTTTCGGAATCGGCGGCGGCTTTCTGATCGTGCCAGGGCTTATCTTCGCGACGGGCATGCCGATGATCAACGCCATCGGGACGTCATTGCTGGCGGTGGGAGCGTTCGGACTGACGACTGCCGTCAATTACGCATTATCGGGTCTCATAGACTGGACCGTCGCGGCTGAGTTCATAGGCGGTGGCTTCGTTGGCGGCTTGATCGGGATGCGTCTCGCAAGTCATCTTTCGCAATTCAAGAGCGCCTTGAATATCGTATTTGCGTCGTTGATTTTCGTGGTTGCGATTTACGTTCTCTATCGAAGTGGACTTACGCTATTCACCTAACCAGCGCTAAAATATCTTCGATTCCTCTTGTTCAGGTATGATTTCATGACTTTGATGGAGCCGCTGCCGTCCTTTCTGAAATCGAGGTCATCCTTCTCGGACCCCATATTCCGTGTCCTCCTGAGCCTGATTTTCATCATTGGCGGACTCGGTCATTTTGTGGAACATCGTCAGATGCTCGCTCGCATCGCTGAATCGCCTTGGGTGAATGCAATCGAGATAATAGGTAATCCGTCGATGTTGCTGTGGCTTTCAGGAGTAATCTTCATTGCGGCTGGCGTTGCTCTTGCGACCGGATTCCTGACCCGGCTATCATCGCTCGCACTTTTCGTCACTTTGATACCAGTAACGATCGCAGTCCATTTTGCTCCGGGACATACTGGACCATTGTTCAAGAACGTTGCGATTCTCGGAGCTTTGATCCACTTTTATTTTCGCGGAAGTGGTGCGTATGCGATCGATCGACTCCTGGTGCCGGCCAGAGTAGACGGTGCGGCTTCAGCCAAGGGGGCAATAGCTCGAATTAGGTCTGTTTTGTGATGAGCTGTTTGTGCGGGAATGACAAGGCAGCACGAAGGCCATTTCCGTCACTCCGGTTCTTTAGCGCGAGTGTTCCGCCCAGCTTGTCGGCTGCGAGTTGCACGATCGAAAGTCCCAAGCCGCTCCCATACGGACTCTTGTGACGGCCGCGAAAGAACCTCGATGTCACAAGTGCCAGTTCGGAATCCGGGATTCCGGGGCCGTCATCATCAACGGAGATTGTGATGGAGGATCCGACGCGGACAGCGTCCCAGGTCACGGTGCCATTGTTCTTGATATGCTGAATTGAATTTTCATGAAGATTTCGCAGGGCCACCGTCAGAAGCTCGCGATTTGTCGCGAAACCGGTCTCGTAAAGTGCAGGAGACAAAACAAGGTTGGCTGAGTCCGAGAGCGGATCGGCCGATATGATTTCGTCGAGAATCTCGCCGAGATTGACGTTATCCGTTCGTTGGAAATCGTCCTGGGCGTCGATCCGTGCAATTGCCAGCAATTGGCGCACCAATCTTGAAGTCCGGTCAACAGAAATCACAATGAGACGCAGTGCTCGTCCTCGCGCCTCTGGATCTTGCGTCGCAATGGCGACCTGCGCCTGCGTCTTCAATCCGGCAAGTGGCGTGCGCAATTCATGAGCGGCAAATGCCGTGATGTCGCGTTCGTGGCGACGTGCGGATTCAACCTTTGAGAACAATCCGTTCAGGGAGTTCGCGAGCGGCGCTAGTTCCGGAGGCGCTTGGCTTGTCTCGACGGGGCTCATATCATCGACGCTTCGATTTCTCAGGTCTATCGCCATCAAATGAAGTGGCCGTAATCCTTGGCCTAAGACGGTCCAAATCAGAAGTCCGAGCAACGGAAAGATTAGCAGTGTCGGCCAGAGCAAGCCCTTGATGAGATCACTGATGAGCCGCTCCCGCAGTCCGAGGCGATCGCCGACGAGTACACGGATGCCCTTCGCGGGATCGGAAATGGCATAGACGCGCCAGGTTTCACCACCGACTTGCTGATCGGAGAAGCCATCTGTCTCATTTCCCAAACTGTCGCTAGGGGCACCACTTGATCGGGCTACCAGCCTGCCATCCAGCGACCATATCTGGCACGACAATTGACGCTCGTAGCTTGCGATCTCGGGCAAAAGGTGCTCGTCCGAAGGTGATCTGTCCGAAGCAACCGCATCGCTATTGATGGCCAGAGAGCTGACCATGCGGGCGGCCTCCTGAAGCCGGGTATCGAGCACGTGTTCGACCTCGCTCCGTGTCTGGAAAAATACCCAAGCGCTCGCGCACAACCAGATTAAGCCGGTTGCGACCGTAAGGACGATGAAGAGGCGACCTCTTATCGAGCGTGTAATCATGCTTTAGCCCCCCGCATTCGGTATCCTATGCCCCGCACGGTCTCGATCAGGTCACGCCCGATTTTGTTGCGAAGATTGTGAATATGCACCTCGACGGCGTTGCTTTCGACCTCGTCCTGCCAACCGTAAAGCCGATCTTCAAGATCGCTCTTCGAGCGGATTGCTCCGGGGCGCTCCATCAACGCGGCGAGAAGTGCAAATTCGCGACGTGACAGGTTTATCGCTTTGCCGGCCGCGGATGCGCTGAGCGTCGCCGGATCAAGCACGATCCCGTTGTATGCGATATGCGACGTGGCACGGCCAGTCTTTCTCCGTACGATGGCGCGCACGCGCGCGGCGAGTTCGTCCAGATCGAATGGTTTCCCCAGGTAGTCATCGGCGCCTGCGTCGAGCCCTTTAATCCGGTCCGCCACCTCGTCAAGTGCGGTGAGGAGAAGAACGGGCGTCGTGTTTCCCGCTGTCCGAAGGGTTGAGAGCAAATCGAGGCCTGAACCGTCCGGCAGCATCAGGTCCAGCACGACCGCGTCAAATGAGGCCGTTGTCAGTGCAGCCAAGCCGTCTGCGCAAGTGGTAACCGCATCGACGGTGGCGCCCACGAGGTTCAGGCCAGCTTTTAAACCGTCCAGCAGGACGGGGTCATCCTCGACCACCAGAATTCGCATCACATCCTCGTTCATCCGGCTGACGCGTCGCAGGCGAGCCTTAAGGCTGCCTTAAGGTAGGGCGGCGAAGTCAGATACCACCTTATGATTGTGGACCGTCATGCGAAACGCTTGTCTACGGATTCTCTTCGGTCTGCTTCTGCTTACGCCCGTGGCTGCGTCCGCGCAGGCGCAGAGCCCTCCGGGTGCGGATAAGGTTTTCCAGCTTAATGTTGCCCACGGCGCGGAAGGTGCCTTGATCCTGAACTGGGTCATTGCGCCAGGCAATTACCTCTATCGCGACAAGATCAAGATCACGAGCCGGCAGGGTGCTTCGATTAGGGCAAGTACACCAGCCGGAGACATGAAAGACGATCCATCGTTTGGCGAAACGGAGATCTATCACGGTCAGGCGCAGGCCTCCGTGTCAGCGAAGTCACTGGGCGATCTAAACGACCTTGTGGTGTCCTATCAGGGATGCGCCGAGCAAGGGATCTGCTATCCGCCAGTCACAAAAACCATTGATTTGAAAACACTATCGATTGCCGGACCGACTGCTCGGGCAACGGCGCCGGCCCAATCGAACAGCAACTGGGTGTCCGATCCGTCTTTGGAGCGGCCAAGCGCATCTCATGCGGATGCAACGACACAGCCGGATAATCTCGATCTCGGCGGAAGTGTTGTCTCAATGCTGGCCGCCTTTGTCGGATTTGGCCTGTTGCTGGCCTTCACGCCGTGCGTATTCCCAATGATTCCGATCCTTTCAGGAATGCTCGCGCAATCAGGCGAGAAGCTGACGGCCCGACGTGGCTTTGTGCTGTCAGGCGTCTACGTCGTCGCCATGGCGCTCGCGTACGCGTCACTGGGGGTGGTTGTCGCCTGGTCGGGGCAGAACCTGCAAGCCGCGCTTCAAACGCCGCTCGCGCTAGGTTTGATGAGCGCAATTTTCGTGGCGCTCGCTCTCTCGATGTTCGGTCTTTACGATCTGCAGCTTCCGCAAAGCTGGCAGAGCCGCCTGGCCGGTGCCGGTAGCCGCCGTGCTGGATCAGTTGGCGGGGCCGCAGTCATGGGATTCGGCTCTGCATTGATCGTAGGCCCGTGCGTCACGCCACCCCTGGCCGCGGCTCTGGTCTATGTCGCTCAGACCGGAAACGCGTGGCGTGGAGCGTCGGCGCTGTTCGCGCTGGGAATCGGGATGGGTTTGCCGTTGCTGGCGTTCGGGACGTTCGGCGCAAGCATCTTGCCTCGATCTGGACCGTGGCTGGCACATATAAAGCACGTGTTCGGCTTTGTTTTCCTCGGCGTGGCGATCTGGATGATCTCGCGCGTTCTTCCAACCTGGCTCGTTATTGTTTTGTGGGGCGTGGGCCTCGTCGGGACAGGCATCTACCTGGCCGCTCCACAGCTACGTGAGCGAAGCCGGGGACAAGCATGGCGCAAATGGCCTGTCTTGGCGGGCGTTGCTTCAGCCGGCTTTGGTGGGCTTCTGATGATTTCCGCCGTTGTTGGCTCGTTCGGCTTGCCGGGACAACTCACCGGAATTCCCGGCTTCGCAACAATCACCGCCGCGCACGCGGCCAAATTCGAGACCGTCACCACGCCGCAAGCGCTCGATGAGGCGATTGCAAGCGCGCGTCAGAATGGCAAGCCCGTCGTGCTCGATTTCTCGGCCGAATGGTGCGTCGAATGCAAGGTCATGGATCGCACCGTATTCTCAGACTCAGCCGTATTGGCGCGTTTGCACGACTTCACGCTGATCCGTGCGGACGCCACCAACTACAACGAAGATACCCGGTCGTTGATGAAGAGATTCGGCGTTGTCGGGCCACCCACGGTTGTTTTCCTCGGCGCGCGAGACAGCAAGGAAATAACCGGCGCAAGAATCGTCGGTCCCGTCGACTCAACCACATTCCTGAAGCGGCTCAATCAGCTTCAACCGTCCTGAAAAGTCCATTCACAAAGGAGAGACATCATGTTCGCCACACGTCCAAGCAATTTTTCACCGCGCCTGCTTCTCTCATTGGCCCTCTTGATGCCGATGACCGTTTCGCACGCGTTCGCGCAGGATGCCGATACGTCCACAGAGGCCATCCAGAACGACCCGGCCACTCCCGTCGCGGGAAATCCGAAAGGCGATCTGACAATCGTGACCTTCTTCGATTACAACTGTCCGTTCTGCAAGAAAGCAGAGCCAGCGTTGGAGCAGGTCGTAAAAGAGGATGGCCATATTCGCCTTGTTTATAAGGATTGGCCGATCCTTACCAAAGCATCCGTCTATGGCGCGCAGCTCGCGCTGGCCGCCAAATATCAGGGCAAATACGATGCGGTTCACGCCGCGCTGATGTCGATTCCCGGTCCGAAGATTCCCGAAGACCAGATGCTTGCAGCGATCCGCAAATCTGGCGTCGATATGGACAAGCTCGATGCCGATCTCAAGGCGCACGGCGACGAGATCACTGCGCTGCTCAGGCGCAACCTTGCCCAAGCCGATTCGTTAGGATTGCAGGGAACCCCAGCCTATCTTGTCGGCCATTACAAAGTGACGTCTGCCCTGACTTACGACGGATTCAAGCGTGCGGTGGCGGACGCGCGTGCCCAGGCAAAGAAATAAATGGCACGACTTGTGACGAACTCGCTCACCTGCTTTCGACGGGCCGGTAACGCCGCAATGGTTTTTGCCGGAATAGCGGTGTTAGCCGGATGCACCACAACGTCATCCACACCGGCGCCCGTAGCGTTTTCGGCACAGGCAAACCCGGCTGCGGCCCAGGCTTACGCCGCAACCACCAACGAACCGTACAAAGTGGACGCCATCGACGTCGCTGACATCGACCCCAAATACCTTCGCCAAGTGGTCGATTTTCCGACCCGGGAGCCAGTCGGAACAATCGTCGTCGATCCGCACGAGCGGTTTGTCTACCTGGTGCAAGAACATGGAAAAGCGCTGCGCTACGGCGTCGGTGTTGGGAAAGAGGGTCTCGAATTCACGGGGACTGCGACGATTGAGTACAAGAAAAAATGGCCGCATTGGACGCCGACAAATGACATGATCAAGCGCGAACCTGCACGATACAAACCTTGGCAGAAAGGCATGGACGGCGGTGCACGAAATCCGTTGGGCGCGCGTGCTTTGTATCTTTTCAAGAATGGCAAGGATACGCTGTTTCGCATTCATGGCACGACGGAGCCTTGGAGTATTGGCAAAGCCGTCTCGTCTGGCTGCATTAGAATGGTCAATCAGGACATTATTGATCTCTACAGCCGGGTGCCTGATGGTTCGAAAGTTGTGGTTCGGTGATACGCCTCGGTGCTGCGCGGTCGGATAGCGGGCATGGAAGTCCAGATGATCGTGGATAACAGTCAAAGTCCAAATTCGGTGCCGTGGCCGCCGCTCATTTTGGCGGTAGCGATGGCTGCGAGTCTCGGGCTTGGTCAACTGGTCCCTTTACCTTTGCCGAGCGATCTCTGGCTACAAATTATGGGATCCATCGTTGCGTTCGTTGGCGTCGCGCTCGATCTATGGGCCATTTTGACGATGAGACGGCTTCATACCAACATTCTTCCTCATCGTGCCGCGGGCCGGCTTGTGACCACAGGGCCATTCAGATTCACGCGCAATCCAATCTACGTCGGTAACGCGACTTTGATGGCGGGTATCGGCTTCGCTTTCGGGAATTTCTGGTTTGTCCTCCTGGGGGTTGTTTCCGCCCTTGTTGTGGATCGACTGGCCATTCGCCGTGAAGAGCGTCACCTAGGAGCGCGCTTTGGTCAGGACTGGCTCGACTATGCATCTCGGGTCCCGAGATGGCTCATCTGAAACGCCGTTGGGGGCCTTATTGGAGAGTTGAAATGACCATGATTGGAAGACGGACCGCGCTGCAAGCGCTGGGACTGGGAGTTGTTGCAGGTGCCCTCAGCGTGTCTACAAATCAAGCGTCGGCGAAGGAGGTTGACGGATCTATGCTCGTTCCATCGGACGGGCATCATCTCAAAGAACTATCTGAACATCTCGCCAAACTGCCAAGACGCCGAGACTTCAAGACCGTTCCCATGATCCTGACGGAAACCGATCAATGGGATGCCGAGGCCCTGAAATCCGTTATTGCGTACAAATCGCCATACAAACAGGTTTGGGACAACACCGAGATTGGCAGCCCGTGGCTCAACCTGATGCGTAATTCGATCAATGCCCAGGTATGGTCGTTCAAGCACCCTGACTTTCTGGCGGTATCGGCGACTCATGGCACGGCGCACCTTGCACTCTTCGACGATACGATTTGGGAAAAATACCAACTGACGAAGCTCGCAGGCGATAAGTTCAAATCGAACACCCTGATCAAGGAATCGTCTGCTGCGAAAGCAGACCCAAAGAATTTTGAGGACGCCGATGGCGTGTTCTCACCGGCGGACAATTCCATTCCGGTATTGATGAGACGTGGCGTCGTGTTTCTGTCCTGCCACAATGCAATATGGGAAGAGGCCGCCGCACTTCTCAAGGCTGAGAGTAACCCCGACAAGCTGACTCACGAGCAACTCGCGGCGGAGCTGACGAACCATCTTTTGCCTGGGGTGGTGCTCACACCAGGCGCGGTTGGAACGCTGCCCGAGTTGCAACGAGCGGGCTTTCACTACGCCAAATAAGGAGCGGCCATGATTTTCAAAGCGATCGTTGCAAGCGTGGTTGCTCTGAGTGCAGCAATGCCCGTCACGTCGATGGCCCGCGAGGGCTGGAAAGGGCAGGCCGAAACTCCGCTCTACAAGGGAGATGTTTTCCCTCCGTGGCAAAACGGAGAGAATAACGATGTTGTGAATCGGGGTTTCGAGTTCACCATTCCGGAGGTCAACAGTCTGGCCGATTTTCACGGCGACGTAACGGACCCCAAGCTAGTTCTTTACGTTGGCGGCAACTACTTTTTTGCGATGGCGCCACTTGTAAAGGCGTTTGAGGAGAAGCATCAGGAATACAAGGGCAAGATTTACTGGGAGACAATTCCGCCGGGCTTGCTCGTCAAGCAAATGAAAGCTGGCGGAACGATCACCTCGGGCAACATGACATGGACGGCCAAGCCGGATGCCTATTTTGCCGGCCTTGTGAAGGTCAAGCAGTTGATCAATGACGGTTTGCTGGTCGCGCCTGCGGTGCCTTATGTGACCAACACGTTGACGATCATGGTGCCGAAGGACAACCCAGCTCAGGTTAAGGGCTTGGCTGATCTCGGGCAGGCCAAGGTTCGGCTGGCGATGCCCAATCCCGAATTCGAAGGGATTGCCCGCCAGATCAAGGCGTCGTTGCAAAAGGCTGGTGGCGAAAAGCTGGCAAAAGCTGTGTACGAGGACAAGCTGAAGGACGGCAGTACTGTCCTGACCCACATCCATCACCGCCAGACGCCGTTATTTTTGATCCAGGGCGTGGCTGACGCCGGGGTGACCTGGCAATTCGAAGCCATTTTTCAGGAGCAGGTCGGTCATCCGATCTCTCACGTTGAAATTCCGACCGAGCAGAACACCGTTGCGATTTATGCCGGTGCTGAAGTGAAGGATGCTGCACACCCAGACGCAGCAAAGGCGTGGCTCGACTTTATAAAGTCGCCTGCCGCCCTCGGTATTTTCGAACGCTACGGATTCAAGCGCTACGAAGCAGCGGGCAAATGAATCAACCGGGAGCGCGACTGTGAAGCAGCATGAAATACAGGAAGATCATCATTGCAGCCGCGGCGAGCGTACCCCACAGGAGCACATATCGTACGTTATGACCGACGACAGCCCCTCTCGCCTCAACGTCCGTTCGTTTAATTGGGCTCTCTTCACGGTCGGCCATGTACATCTCCGGGTTCAACAAAACTCAACCTCTCAATTCGAAACTAGTTCCAGGTAATTACAAATCTTCGACCGTTTGCCAACGCGCTCAGCGCACAATCATTGATCGTTTCCAAAAACTTGAGAGTTCTCGATGGATACCCGAAATCTGACGATCATCCAGGTCAACGATTGTTCGTCGTCAGATAATTTGAGACTGATCAGGCGTTTCGAGAAGAGAGGTTCTGGCTCATCAGGGGTTAGAGTTTAAGCTGCCTGCAGCCGATGCTGCAAGCGACGGGTTGCGATGGTAGCAAGCTTGATGCGTCTGCGTTCTGCGAGGATGGTCTCCGCTCGGCCGAAGTAGACGTCGGCTGGTGTGACGTTTTCGATGCTCTCATGATAGCGAACTTGATTGTAGTGCTCGACGAAGGCGCCGATCTGTCGTTCGAGATCGCCTGGTAGATAATAGTTTTCGAGCAGAATGCGGTTCTTCAGGGTCTGGTGCCAGCGCTCGATCTTGCCCTGGGTTTGCGGGTGATACGGTGCGCCCCGCACGTGCTGCATGCCCTTGCTTTCGAGCCAATTGGCCAGATCGCCTGCAACATAAGACGCGCCATTGTCGCTGAGCAGCCTCGGCCGGTGCGCAACGGTGATGTGATCAAGGCCCGATGCCGCCAGCGCCTGATCGAGCGTGGCGGTGACGTCGGAAGCGCACATGGTGGGACCAAGCCTCCACGCCACGATGTAGCGCGAGAAGTCGTCGAGCACCGTCGAGAGATAGTACCAACCCCAGCCGGTGATCTTGAGGTAGGTGAAGTCGGTCTGCCAGAGCTGGTTGATCGCGGTGGTCTTGTCCTTGAACTCGTTCGCCGCCTTGATCACCACATAGGCCGGGCTGGTGATGAGGTCATGGGCCTTCAACAGCCGATAGACCGAAGCCTCCGAGACAAAGTACTTTCTCTCGTCGGTGAACCGCACGGCCAGCTCCCGCGGCGAGAGTTCGGGAAGCTCCAGTGCCAGGTCAATGATCTGGCGGCGGACATCGTCCGGGATGCGATTCCAGACGCGGTCCGGTCGTGAGCGATGATCAGCCAGCGCTTCAGGGCCGCCTTCGCAATATCGGTCATACCAGCGGTAGAACGTCGAGCGAGGAACGCCGAGTTTGTCCAGCGTGCGCTTGGCCGGCAGATGTGACTGCTCGACCAACTCGATGATCTCGGCCTTCTCGGATGCGGGATATCTCATGCCTCGCTCTCCCCATCCCCGTTCATACTTTTTTTAAGCAGACGGTTCTCCAGGGTAAGATCGGCAACGACCTCTTTCAAAGCGGTAGCTTCACGGCGAAGATCCTTCACCTCGCCAGGTGTTGCGGCTCGCGCCGTGTCACCGGCCAATCGGCGTTTGCCGGCCTCCAGGAACTCCTTGGACCAGCCGTAATACATCGAGGCGGCGATGCCTTCGCGGCGGCACAGCTCGGAGATGTTCTCCTCGCCGCGCAGTCCTTCCAGCACGATGCGGATCTTCTCCTCCGCCGAATACTGCCGACGCGTCTGGCGCCGAATATCCTTCAGCACTTGTTCTGCCGGCGCTTTGCCCGGTCCGGATTTCTGTCTCATCTTCGCTCCTTGCGGCTACGATGAACCAGAAATCCTCCCTCCGTGAAGTCCCTCAATTTGTCTCAGGGGTGCTGACGGGGAACAGTCAACGATACCCACGGCTACCTGGAGGCACACCCTGAACTGGTGTGGCATGGCGATGTCGCGGCTTATCCCACAATGGGAGGTTACGCGCGTATCGCCTCGATTTTGAAGAGCGTTCGGGCTGAGTGCGGCGGATCGGCTCTTGCGTTGGACAACGGTGATACGTTTCACGGGACGTACCCTGCGGTCAGCAGCAAAGGAGAAGCGCTCATTCCGCTGGTCAATGCGTTGGGGTTTGATGCCATGACCGCGCATTGGGAGTTTGCATGGGGACCGCCGCATTTTCGTGCTCTGTCTGCGAAGCTGAATCATCCGATGCTCGCGATCAATTGTTACGACAAAGAATCCGGTGAACTTTACTTTCCGGCATCGGTTGTATTGGAACGCGGCGGCCTGCGCGTCGGCATTATCGGCGTCGCGGCGACCATCATCGATAAGAGTATGCCGCCGCATTTTAGCGAGGGGGTGCGCTTTACATCTGGTTGCGAGGAATTGCCCGGAGAGATTAGCCGCTTGCGAAACGAGGGGACGGACCTGATCGTTGTGCTTTCCCATCTTGGATTTCCACAGGATGTCCATGTTGCTCACGCGGTAGACGGAATTGATGTCATCGTCAGCGGGCATACCCACAACCGGCTCGAGCACCCGGCGCATATCGGCAATACGCTTATAATTCAATCCGGATGCCACGGATCCTTCGTTGGCCGGCTTGACCTGAGCATCGCGGACGGAAAAGTTGCTGATTGGCAGCATCGACTGATCCCGGTTGATGAGTCAATCGCCGGCGATGTGGAGATGAGCGCGCTTGTCGAAGGCGTGATGAAGCCGCATCGAGAGATGTTGAACGAGTTCGTCGGGCAGACTGCCGTCGGCCTTCATCGTGACACCAATCTGTATGCACCGATGGACGATCTTCTGCTCGCGGCGATCGCGACCGCCGGCGATACGGATATCGCCTTTTCGAACGGCTGGCGTTACGGCGCGCCTATACCGCCGGGTTCCATTACGATGAATGATTTGTGGAATATCATCCCCACTAATCCACCGGTGTCGACAGTTGACCTGACGGGTACCGAGATTAGGGAAATGATGGAGGAAAATCTCGAGCGAACATTTTCGGCCAATCCGTTCGGGCAGATGGGCGGCTATCTCAAGCGATTCCGTGGACTGACCATTTACGGCAAGCTGGAGAATCCTCCAGGCCAGCGCATTGAGCATATCTTCAGGCGAGGCGTGCCTGTCCTGGCTGGCGAGACCTATAAGGCGGCGTTTGTAACGGCACAGGGCGTACCGAAGAAATTCGGGCGCAAGCGCAGGGATCTTCCCGTTCGGGCGATCCAGGCTCTTCGCGATTACTTAAAAGAAAACGAGGCTGGCACAAACGACGGTCTCGGGCGTTTCGTAGCGGGGTAGGAATTCTTCGGGGAGGTCGATTTGTGGCTGACGTGGTGGTCATCAAGACCTTCCGATAGCGACGCGCTAATTGCGAGTCACGGGGGGTGGACTGCAATCGGCTTCGCCGTAATTGTTGGAATTATTGTGGTGGAGACCGGTCTTCCAGTACGCGCTCGCGCAGCCGACAATGGCCGAGACATCGCGCTAAATGGCAACGGTCGGGGTGCACACGCATGCTCCTCTTGTCATGGTACGGAGGGCGAAGGGCGTCCGCAGGCTGGATATCCCCGTTTGGCGGCCTTAAGCTCAAACTATATAGAGCGACAACTTAAGGATTTCGCGGACAAGTCCAGAGACAACGACTTGATGCACCCCATTGCGAAGTCTCTTTCGCCGAGCGAGATACAAACCGTGGCAGGATATTACGCCTCGTTGACCGCGCCGAAGGCGGAAGAGCCAAAGCCACTTAATGATGGCGACATCGCTTTGGGTAAGGCGCTTGCCGATAACGGAAACTGGTCGTCGGGCTTGCCTGCTTGTGGACAATGCCATGGTCCCTCGGGACAGGGTGTTGGCAAATCGTTTCCCAGGCTGGCGGGTCAGGGCTACTCCTACCTTCTCAATCAGTTGAAGGCGTGGAAGAGTGGCAACCGCAGCAACGATCCCCTCAATCTTATGACCGGCGTCGTTAGCAAGCTCGACGACAAGCAAATGAACGCTGTTGCGGCGTATTTCGCGAGCTTGCCAACCACCCCTCAGCCAGGCGGCAAGCCATGATGGGACAGAGGCCTAATTTTAGCACCTGGGCTGTTGGGTTGCTGTTTATGGGCATGGCGGCGTTCCTTGGGTACAGCATTCCCCGGCAGCAAAACGCGCCAATGTCCAAATCTGGCCCGATTCCTCAGTCCATGCCTGCGCCGACAAAAGAAAGCGATATCAAGATCGCTTTCCAGCCGCCCTCGGAGGATAAAATCCCGGACAATGAGTTCGGCAAGATGGTCAGGCTCGGTGCCGACATTTTTCATAATACGCAGGACAATGCGAAAGAGTTCGTCGGTAATTCCTTGCAGTGTGCGAACTGTCATATCGACAAAGGTCGCCTTGCGAATTCGGCCCCCCTGTGGGCAGCCTACGTTGCTTTTCCCACCTATCGCGCCAAAAACGGCCATGTGAACACCTTCCAAGAGCGTATGCAGGGGTGTTTCCGCTTTAGCATGAACGGCAAGGCTCCCGAGTTAAATAGCAAGGTTCTCGTTGCGCTGGAAAGTTACGCGCACTTCCTTGCTACCGGGGCGCCGACCGGCGCTGACATGCCGGGTCGGGGCTATCCCAAATTGGCCAAGCCTGCGAAGCTCGATTATGCGCATGGCCAGGAAGTCTACGAGCAGAAATGCGCCCTTTGCCACGGTGCTGACGGTCAGGGGCAACAGGCCGCCGACGGCACAACGGTATTTCCCCCGCTTTGGGGGCCGCGCTCTTTCAACTGGGGCGCGGGCATGAGTTCGATTACGAATGCCGCCGGATTCATCAAAGCCAACATGCCGTTCAGTCAAGGCAATACGCTTTCCGACCAAGAAGCTTGGGACGTCGCCAGCTATCTCGATAGCCAAGAGCGACCGCAGGATCCGCGCTTCAAGGATTCCGTTGCGGCAACACGCAAGGCGCATCACGATTCACCGATGGATATGTACGGCCAAACCGTGAATGGCATTCTTCTAGGACGAAACTCGCCGCCATCGGGCCCTCAGCCTCGTTGAACGTCCTTTTAAATCTCGTCGGACTTCAAGAGACACGCGGTAGTATTTCAAACGAATGAAACGGAGGTGGACACGGAAGGGTCCACTCCAACGTAGTCGCGCCTTCGCCCCAATAATTGTTTTCCAAAATGCGTTTACCCGCGAAAACTGTATAGAGAATCGTGCCAAGCCCCCAGACAAATGCAAAAGCTCCCAGAAATGCACCAATCGAACTGACCAGGTTCCAACCCGCAAATGCTTGCGGATAGTCCAATACGCGTCGCGGCATTCCCGCAGCGCCCACCATATGCATCTTCAACCGACGTCTGACCAACGTGCATGAGCCGAACGGACTTGAGCCCTACGCGCCGCAGCGCGCGGGAGCGACCGCGGCTTTGGGAGGTTGACGCGCGATGCCCAGCCCCGACGACTATCGCTCGTTTGAACTTGAAGCCGCGGCCGCCACCTCCGTCGCGCGCGGTCGCACGGCGCTCGGCAGTTTCCTGAAATACGGGGTGCCGATCGGCGCTCTCGTGGTGGCGGCCTGGATGATCTACGGCTCCGTGGTGCGGCGTTCGCCTCTGCTGACGACGCCTGACAAGGAGGAATTCACCACTACGCAGTTTCCGGCTCCCTCGCTATCTGCGCGGCGGACGCAAACCAACCAGGGAACGATCGTCATCCCGCCGGCGCCGGCCGAACCGGTCCTGCCGCCGCCTCCGGTAGCTCCTCCCTTGGCGCTTCCGGCACCGCCGCCGCCTGAACCGCCGCTGGCCGCAGCTGTACCGAACGACGACGAAGCGCGGCGTCTCGCGGAGCTTGAACGTCAGCGCCAGGAGGAAGAGCGGCGGAAATGGGAGCGCCTGCGGGCGCCCCAGGTAATCGCCGACAATGCATCGGCGACGGCGAACGCTGCAAATCCGGATGACAGCGCGAGGACCGCCGCAGGCCCGGAGGACGATCCCAATCGTCGCTTTCTGGCGTCGGTGTCGGCCGCCGGCGTCGAGGTCACGCGCGCCACCAAGAACAACCGGATCGACGCGCTGGTGGCGCAGGGCACGACGGTTCGCGGCGTGCTTGAGACGGCCGTTCAAAGCGACCTGCCGGGCATGGTGCGCGCGGTCGTGACCGAGAACGTCTGGTCGTTCGATGGACGGCGAGTCCTGATCCCGGCTGGAAGCCGCCTTGTCGGGGAATACAAATCGGGGATCGCCCAAGGGCAGACGCGCGTATTTGTCGTCTGGACGCGCATGCTGCGGTCGGATGGCGTCTCGGTCCAGCTCGGATCGAACGGCACGGACGAACTCGGCCGTGCCGGCAATGCCGGCTTTGTCGATAACCACTACCTCGAGCGGTTTGGCTCGGCGATCATGCTCTCCATCGTGGGCGGCGCGGCACAGTTCCTGAGCGCTTACGGACAGAACACCAACGGCTATGGCAACGGCACGATCATCACCACGACCGACCCGGTGACGGGCGCGGTGACGCAGACGCAGACAGGCGTGAACCAGAACCAGTTGTCGCTGCAGGCCCGTCAGATTGCGGCGCAGAACGTATCGCAAACACTGACCAACATCGCCCAGGAGGCGCTGCGCAACTCGATCAACATTCCGCCGACCATCTACCTCGACCAGGGCACGCGGATCATCGTCTTCGTACGGCGCGATCTCGACTTCTCGGCGCTCTATCCCGATCCGGTCAAGGAAGCCTTGAGGGAGCTCAAGCGTGAACGCGCTGGCACGAAGTCTGACAGTCTTCATTGACCGCGCGCTCGATCCCGTTCGGCCGTGGCTCGAGGACGACCAGGTCGTTGAGATCTGCGCGAACGGGCCTGGGGAAGTGTGGGTCGAGCGCTTCGGACAATCGGCGATGGAGCGTCACGAGGTGCCAAGCCTGACCGAGCATGCGATCCGTCACCTGGCCGAACGCGTCGCCGGACACTCGGGCCAGAGCGTCAATGAGGAGCACCCGCTGCTCTCGGCCGCGCTGCCGACAGGGGAGCGGTTTCAGGGCGTGATGCCGCCGGCGACGACGGCCGGAGGCGCCTTCGCGATCCGCAAGCAGGTCATCAAGGAGATGCGGCTCGATGATTATCGCAAGCTCGGATCGTTCGACAAGGTGACGACGGCAAGCGACGGCACGCTGTCGGAGACTGATCGGCATCTGTGCGAACATCTCGACTCCGGCCGGATCGAGGAGTTCATCCGCCTTGCCGTCGTCAACCGCTACTCGATTCTTCTTTCGGGCGGGACAAGTTCGGGCAAGACCACGTTCCTCAATGCGATCCTTAAGGACGTGCCGGTCGACGAGCGCATCATCACCATCGAGGACACGCGGGAGGTCAACCCGATCCAGAAGAACTACCTGCCGCTTGTCGCCTCCAAGGGCGATCAGGGCGAGGCGCGCGTCACGGTTGAAACGCTGCTGCAAGCCTCAATGCGTCTGCGGCCCGACCGCATCTTCCTCGGCGAGATTCGCGGCGCCGAGGCTTATTCGTTTCTGCGCGCGATCAACACCGGCCATCCGGGCAGCATCACCACGGTGCATGCCGACAGCCCGGCGGGCGCGTTTGAGCAGCTCGCGCTCATGGTGATGCAGGCCGGCCTCGGGCTGCGGCGCGACGAGATTGTCGGATACATCAAATCGGTGCTGCCGATCGTGATCCAGCAGACCAAGGTTGGCGGATGGCGTGGCACCTCGGCCGTCTATTTCTCGCGGGTTGCCGAGTGGCGACAGGAACGGGCAGGGGGGAAAGGCCGCCATGGCACGCGTCGTCGCCTATAGGATCGGCATCGCTATCCTTCTTCTCCTCGCCTTCTGGCTGTTGTGGAGCATGGCCTATGAGGTGGTCGTGGCGCAGCGCTGGGCGCCGACGCGATTTCCCAGCGAAGGCGCCAGCCGCTGGGCGCTCTTCCGGATGCAGAATGCCGACCGCTCGGCCGACTTTTTCCTTGTCGCCTGGCGTCATTTCTATGACCGCCTTGTCTTTGCGCCGACCCGCACCGAGGCGCTCATCCGCGGCCTCTACGCCGCGGCGGCGGTCGTGACGCTGGGCCTGGCTGGCGCGCTCTTTGCGTTTATCAACCGCCGGCAAATGCCTTATGGCGCCGCTCGCTTCGGCACGGTGATGGAGGCCGCCAAGCAGGGCCTCACCGCCAGGCAGGGCATCGTGCTCGGAACGCTCAGTGGGGCAACGATCCGCTCCGACGAACCCGCTCATATCCTGGTCGTCGGGCCCTCGCGGTCGGGCAAAGGCACCGGCTTCGTCCTCCCGAACGGCTACTCCTGGCGGGGATCGGCGGTGTTCTTCGATCCCAAGCGCGAGAATTTCGACGCGTTGGCCAATCATCGGCAAGCGATGGGCAACAAGGTCTTCATGTTCTCGCCAGGCTCGAATGACACCCATCGCTATAATCCGCTGGATTTCGTGCGGCGCGACGAGCGCATGGCGACCGACTGTTTGGTGGTGGCTTCGTTCGTGATTCCCGAGAAAGCGGACGACACCTGGGCTGGCGCGGGCCGTCTCTTGCTGTCGGCGCTGATCGGCTACGTGCTGTCGTCGCCTTTGATTGCCGGCGCGCAACACATGCGCACCGTCGCGCGGATGACGACGACCGGCAAGGACATCTCCTCGGTGCTGCGTGCGATCGTGCGGACCGAACGCCAGCATTTGCCGACCTGGGTCATCGACAGCTTCAACCAGTACATCGCGCTCGAGCCGGAGACGCGCAACAGCGCTGTCTTCAATGTCAACATGGCGATGTCGCTGTGGAACAATGGGTTGATCTCGGCGGCAACGGAGACGTCGGACTTCGATATTCGCGAACTGCGCCGCAAACAGATGACGATCTTCATCGGCTGCACCATCGCGGAGCTGTCGATTTTCCGGCCGCTGATCCGAATTCTTTTTCAGCAGATCCACGATCTGATGATGGTGAAGATTCCGGGCGACGACGAGCCGCATCAGGTGCTGCTGATGCTCGACGAATTCTACCATGTCGGGCGGATGGATTCGCTGATCTCGAAGATCACGATCAGCGCTGGCTACGGCTTCCGCATGGCCATCGTCATGCAGGACATCGCGCAACTCGACGAGCTCTATGGTAGGAACACCCGCATCACCACGGTGTCGGGCTCGCAGATCAAGCTGTTCATTCAGATCAACGATCTCGAAACATCGGAGTTCGTCTCCGAAATGCTGGGCGAGACGACGCAAGTTTACAAGACGCCGATCCAGCGGCCGGGGCAGGGTATCTTCGCG
This sequence comes from Bradyrhizobium sp. SK17, assembly GCF_002831585.1. Lineage (GTDB taxonomy): Bacteria > Pseudomonadota > Alphaproteobacteria > Rhizobiales > Xanthobacteraceae > Bradyrhizobium. The sequence goes on from NZ_CP025114.1 coordinate 104,852, forward strand.
CCGCGCGTCTGGGCGCCCCACTACACGCCGCGGCCGCTCCGCAATCCGCTCGAACTTCGGGAGATGTCGGCGCGGCTGTCAATCCTGATGGTGAAGAACTCGCGCTCGTTCGAACTCACGAAGATCCGGCACTATCTCGATAAGCCGTATCGCGCCTTCTATGAAAAGGCGAAGGGCTCGCCTCCGTCCCTTCCTGCACTTCGGCAGTGGCAGGACGAGGTGCTGGGCGGCGCGATCAGCCCGGCCTCTGCCGAGATCGCAGCCGCGGTCGAAGAGAGGGTCGAGGAGGCGCCGGCGTCGGCGCGCAAGTTGGCCGCCAAACGAACGCCCGCGCCAAAAACCGCCAAAGCGAAGACCGGGAGGAAGCCGGAGCAAACCGCCAACGGACCAATTACGCGGCTGGTTCTGACGCCACGCCAGACGGCTTCAAAGCCGAGCCGCAAGGAGCTGTCCTTGGGCGTGGCGCCCGCGCCGGTTGGCGAAAGCTGTGACCTTTGCGATATTCTCGCCTTGGCCGGGGAACGGCAGGATGAAGTCTTCGATACGATGATGGGTGTCTTGAAATCTCATCAAGCCGAGGCGGGGCCTGTGACTGAGGCCGCAAGAACATTGGAAGGCCTGCATCGTTTGTTCGGAGATGACGACAAGTAGACATATGGCTGCCCGTCTCGCCACGGCGGAAGAAGGCGGGATGTGAAAATCCGGTCATCCGCGTGCAGCGAACTTCAGCGTTGAGTGCGATCGTGTGTGAGCCACCACGCAGATCGGGCCTCCCCAAAAGACCGATAGTATGCTCTTAAGAGCACCAAATCTGTCTTATTGTGCTCTCAAGAGCACGATACACTTGCTGTTAGGATGTTTTTGCCTATATGCTCTTAAGAGCCTCAAAACCGGGATTTGGAGCCCTTAAGAGCATATGACCGCTAAGAACAACTTAGTCCAGGCGCCGCCCTTCGAGGTCGATCGAGCCTTGAAAAAGCTTGGTGCCGATCTGCGCACGGCACGCCTGCGACGCAACCTGACCGTCGAGGCCACTGCCGCCAAGATCGGGACCGGCCGTCGTGCCATCCTGGATGCCGAGAAGGGCAAGATCTCGACGCAGATCGGGGTCTATGCGGGCCTGCTGTGGGCCTACGGCCTCGTCGACCGCTTCAGTGACGCAGCCGATCCGCGATTCGATGAAGAGGGCCAGCGCCTCGCCTTGATTGGGGATCGTGTCCACGCCCGCAGCCCGAAGGGATTGGACAATGAGTTCTAACGTCACGCCAACAGAATGCTTCGTCTACGTTACTTTGCCCGGTCAAACCGCGCCGGTTACGGCGGCGCGGTTTGAGCTTACCAAAGACAGGCGCGACATTGCGATCGGCAGACTGGTCTATGGCCGCACCTATCTCGCCCGCGCCGAGGCCGTGCCGATCGATCCGATCGAACTCAGGCTTGCTAATCAGACCTATGGAACCGTCAGCATGAAAGGCTTGTTCGGCGCGCTGCGTGATGCAGGGCCGGACTACTGGGGCCGCCGCCTTATCGAAAGGCATCTCGGTGCTGCCCAGCTCAACGAGATGGATTACCTGCTGCACTCACCTGATGATCGGGCGGGCGCCCTCGGCTTCGGACTGAATCAGCAGCCTCCGGCGCCCAAGCGGGATTTCAACAAGACCCTCAGCCTCGCTCGGCTGCAGAAGATCGCCGATGCAATCGTCGATGAAGAAGATCGCCCCGATGACGCCGAAGTCGCTCAGGTCGAAGAACTGCTGCTGGTCGGCACGTCAATGGGCGGTGCGCGGCCGAAGGCCGTGGTCGAGGACACCGATGGGCTATGGATCGCCAAGTTCAACAGGAAGGACGACAAATGGAACAACGCGCGCGCTGAACACGCCATGCTCATGCTCGCACGGGCATGCGGTATCACGACGGCGGAAAGCAAGGTGATCGTCGTCGGCGGTCGTGACGTCCTCATGGTCAAACGCTTTGATCGCGAGCGGGCCGACGGTGGTTATCTGCGCGCCCGCATGCTTAGCGGTCTGACGCTGCTTCGCGCCGAAGAGGGGCATGACACGCGCGATCGATGGTCCTATGTGCTGCTGGTCGAAGAGCTGCGGCGAGTTTCGGCCAACCCCCGGGGTGATGCTGCCGAACTGTTTCGCAGGATGTGCTTCAACGCATTGATTTCGAACACCGACGATCACCCGCGCAATCATGCGGTCATGGCAATGACTCCTGACTGGAACCTATCGCCAGCCTACGATCTCACGCCGGGACCCTTGATCAGTGAGGAGCGGCGCGATCTCGCCATGATCTGCGGCGACGCGGGCCGCTATGCCAATGCCGAGAACATTGTCTCGCAAAGCATGCGCTTCCTGCTTGAAAAAGACGTGGCCGAAAAGATCGTGTCGGACATGGAAGAGCAGGTTCGAAGCAAGTGGTATGAGGTCGTACGGCGGGAGGGGCTCTCGGAAGCGGACTGCAACACGATCAGCCGGTCCTTCGTCTACCCGGGCTTCCGGTATCCTATATCACGAGCCGCGCCACCGATCTGACCCTTTGATCTGCTAAGTGCCTGCCAGTGAGCACGAACGCCGCGCCGGCGCGACACGTGCGAGAAGTGCGGACTTTATTTTCTCGAGATGCGCATCATCCCTTCTCGTTGCGAACAGCCCAGGTCGCCAATCCTGGGTCACGCCACACCTTGCTCGGCGCCAGCCGTATCCCCGCGTTGATCACCTACGAAGAAGTCCCCGAATCCACCAGCGGTAAGAAGACTTCGTCGACGATCTCGTTGATGGCTTTGTCTGACAGAGGCTCGAACGTCATCAGAATCTCATGGCGCGCAAGGTCCGTCGGAAGCAGCACGATCCGCGGGGTGAGGCGGGCAGCGACGATCTCGCCACGATTGATCGCGCGTCCCAGGAGAACCGACCCTATTTTCAGGTAAATCAGCTTTCCTCGATCAGCTTGAACCCGCCGTTGCAAAACTCATCGCTTGCCGCAAGGCCCCAATAGAGCGCCGCGCGCCACGCATTCAAATTGCCGCGCTGGCGGCTGCGCGCGGTGTGCTTTAGTTCCGATCGAAGGATGTCTGCACCGCCGGTAAAATTGCGCCGAAACGTGTCCTTGCATTCGACCAATTCGACTGCGGCACTCCCCGCGTACAATGACCCGAGTTCGAACAGCTCAAAATGTCGCCGCGCTCTGGCTATACGCGCCGCCGGCACTCCGGCGACGGGGTCGATGGAAAAACTGACCTGCACGGTGTTGGTAATACCGATCGTTGCTCGGAGAATCCGGTGCGAACTCCAGTCGTCAAAATACGGATGAAATGTCTGTTCGGCGTGTGCGCGAGGCGCATGTTCCTGTTTGACTTTGTTACAATCCGAACAGCTCGGCACCAGGTTGGCTGGAAAGACGGCAAACTCGGGATACCCTGATTGCGGCAGATAGTGATCGAGCGTTTTGACGTCCCGCGCGCCACAGAGCGGGCAGCGTCGATACTTCGCGCCCGCCCGCAGGCGGTCATAGACCGGGCGCCCTTTGCCACGGACGAGAACGCGATCATAGACGTTAGAAAGATCTTCCTTGCTGACACCGTCGGGATCTTCAGCCATCAGCTGGAAGAGTTCTGTGCGAGTCGCCAATTCCAGATATTCGGTCGCGCGCTCCCCGATCCGTTCGGACAGGGCAAGAAGCGCACTGCGAAGTTTTGGGTCTCGGGTGCGCGCTGCCAATCCGCGAAACACCACCTCTGCATCATCCGTTGGACACGAAATCGCAATCACGGCTCAGCGCTCCTCCCAGAGCGCGCGAACTAGTGCGCGGCCCTCGGCACCTATATGGTCCTCGAAGGTCGCCAGTGCCTGGTCGACAGTGTTTGATCTTGAAACGACGTCCGAGATCAGCGCGTGATATCCGCTTGCGGTGAATTCAACCCGAAAAATCTCGCGTGTCAGCAGCCCGACATTCTCAGCAAAGGTTTCGACCTCTGGACGCTCGATCCCAATGCTTGCTCCGTCACGGAAAAACAGCGACACACAATTGCTGGGTACTTCCTGAGCAATGACGGGTGAGTGAGTGGCCAGAATGGCCACGCCGTTGCGTTGCGCCAATAGACCCGAGAGCGCACGGACGAACGATGCCGCGAGCGGGGGATGAAGATGGGCTTCCGGCTCGTCGATCAGAACCAGCGTTCGCTCGCTGACCAGCTCGACTAACCGCGTCATGGTGAGCAACACAATCTTGTGGCCGGAGCTTGCCGCGTCAAACAATTGAACTGCAGTGTTCTCGAAGTCGTCTTGCGGCAAGTCGGCAAGTCGTTCTAATCGCAGTGCGGCAAAAAGCGGATCGCTTTCCAGGATGCGCATGGCAGACCGCCATCGCGGCTTTCGCGAGCTGCGCAGGCATTTGAGGGTACTCGCGACAAAGTCAGTGCGCAGATCAGCTGTCGTCTTATTTCGTGCCTCATGCCTACCGCTCTTCAGGCGCACGTTCTTCTTCAGGCCAATATAGGCGTATTGCAGGCCTGTGGCGGTCCCATCATTGGGTATGGCGGGGTCAAATTCATCGAACGCGCTGAAGGCCACGGTGACAAGGTTTGCGAAGCCTTCCTCACCATTGAGCTCATCGTCGTCGGTGATGAAGGTCAGGCGTCCGAGCGATCGTTTCCGCCCGACCCGCAGTAGGGTACTGATCGAACGAAGAAGTGTTGTTTTTCCGACGCCGTTGCGGCCGATAATGGCATGAATATTTGTCGGCGGAACCGCGTCGGGGGTCACCTGAACTTCGATGACGGCATCGTCCGATTCGGGAAACTTGTACCGGAAATGGAACGGCGTCAGCATCGCCTGCTCGTGTGCAATGGTTCTGAGTTTGGTCAACTCTCGTGCCGAAACAGACCGGAGCAACGACGTCTCGAACGCGGTTTCGTTCTGGACGGCGGCGAAAATATCATCATTCCAGACCACGTCCTGCAGTGCTTCGAAAATCGCGATGCGATCCTCTTCATCGACCGCAATTAGATTTTCGTAATATTCTTGGCTTTGTCCAAGTGATGCATATTCCGGCCCGAGGGCGGCAAAGCCGTCTTCGACCTGGGTGTATCCGTGGCGCATGTTGCGTTGCATAATCTTAACAGCGCCGATGTCATGACGGGTACCATCGCCGTCCAAATAGATAAGCGAGAACGCCGTTTTATAGGAATAGTCGTCCCAATTATCGGTTACGAGAAAACATTGCCGGCCACCGGCAATGTCGCGCTCCACGCGCGAACTGCGCGAATACGGTATGACCGTGAACTGCAAGGGGAATCTCCAAGCGGCGGCGTATGCAGGTCGCCGAATAAAATTGAGTAAAATTGATACGTGCTTTGCGGCGATCCCGCTAGCATCGGGCGGCTGCCGGGTGCTTGAGAACCCTTTGCGCCCTTACTAATGGGGAGGATGAGATGGGTTGATTTCAGAAGGGTCGCCTCGTGTGACATACGTCGCAGCTAGCAAGGTCGGATGGACGACTTGTTTCTGCCATAAGGAGTGCCTATCCATTGCTGTGAAATCTCTTATTTCTTCAACTATTTCAATTACTTATGTTCCATAATCTATGTTATGCGAAGGCGCGGGAATGTGGCGATCCTCATCCTTGTATCCCTGCACATCACTGTGATTTCGGACCACCGTGGTAGCGCCAAACGTGTCCATCCTCATGTGCTTTCGGCGCAATCCGGAAACGCGGTGCCGTTCTGCCGGTTGTGAACGCGCCGTTCTGGTCGTATCGGGCGTCAGCATGGACAGCGGTCCGCCTCGCCTCGTTCGGCCAGTAGCTCTTGTCGGTGATAGTCGAGCCCGCGTAGGCCACCGCGGAGGCCATTGCGAGTGGCAACACCAGCGACATCGTGATGATCGGTTTCCTAAACATGATCCGGCTCCATTTCTTTGGAAGACGCGCGCGATGTACGCCTCCCAATAGGAGTTCGGAGCATTCGAGGGGCCGGTTACACGCTCACGCCGACGTGAACGTTCTCGATCGACCCCGCTACCAGCGCAACAAACGCGGCCCAAGCATCGCCCCCGCCAAGGTGCAGAGCACAATCGTGCCGCCGTACCAAACCGCAACGAACGGCAACGAATCTTCGGTGCAATGGAATGCGTAGGCCATCGCGCTTATGCTGCCCGAGATCAGTCCGGCAAAGGCACCCGCGCGAACGAGATCGGTAGGAGCCGCCTGGCGCATCGCCCAAATCACCGCGGCGAACGGGAGGATCGCGATGATCGGCACCGACAGCAGGCATTCCAGCCATTCGTCTCCCACGATCATCTGGTCCCAGTGCGAGCGGGGCGCCATCGCTAGATTCACCGTTGCGAGAAGCATGATGATCACAAAGGGCGATGCCGCCACCATAGGCGAGATTCGCCGTTCGCCGCCGGGTCGCGCCAGCCGCGTCAAATAGAGCGTCGCCACCGCGACAACCGCGACGGTGAAACCGAGTTTGACGAAAACGAAAGTCAACGCGCGCGCCGTGTCCAGGTCCGGACGGATTCCGAGCCCGGCGATCGTGAGACCGACGGCCACGGCTGACCGGCCCCCACTGAGTGGTCCGATTGGAATGTTAGTTTAGAGATTGCATTTTGACTACCTCCTTTGGTGCTGGCCAAACGAGAGCCTCGGGTGCCGGTGGTCGATATCCCAGCGATGAGTGCGGACGCACCGTGTTGTAGTGGTGTCGCCAGTTTTCAATGACGATCTGCGCTTCCTTCAATGTGTAGAAGATCTCGCCGTTCAGCAGTTCGTCTCGCAGCTTACCGTTGAAGCTCTCGCAATAGCCGTTCTCCCAGGGGCTGCCCGGTTCGATATATGCAGTCTTTGCTCCGACAGCCGCGATCCAGTCCCGAAGTGCTTCGGCGACAAACTCAGGTCCGTTGTCCGATCTGATGTGTGTTGGAATGCCCCGCGAGACGAACAGCTCGCAAAGGGCCTCAATCACGTCAGTCGCTCTCAGCCTGCGTGCGACACGGATGGCCAGGCTCTCACGGCTGAACTCGTCGATGACGCACAGCATCCGGAACGCCTTGCCATCGTGGGTGCGGTCGGCGACGAAGTCATAAGACCAGACATGGTTGGGCCGCTCCGGCCGCAGACGGATGCACGATCCGTCATTTAGCCACAGACGCCCACGTTTAGGCTGTTTGGCAGGGACCTTCAGCCCCTCACGTCGCCAGATCCGCTCGACACGCTTCTTGTTCACCGTCCAGCCGGCCCTGCGAAGCAACGCCGTAATCCGGCGATATCCGTAGCGACCATATTGACGAGCAAGCTCGATGATGTCGGCAGTCAAAGTCGCCTCATCATCGGGTGTCGTTGGGATCTTGCGCTGCGTCGATCGATGTTGACCCAGAACCTGGCACGCCCGTCTCTCGGAGATGTCAAGCTCAGCTGTTACATGATCGACGCACGCTCGGCGTCGGGAGGGGCTTAGAAGTTTCCCTTTGCGGCCTCAGCCAGGATCAGCTTGTCCAGCGTCAGATCCGACACCGCTCGCCGGAGACGATTGTTCTCGGTCTCCAGTTCCTTCAGCCGCTTCACCTGATCGCCCTTCAGGCCGCCATACTCATTGCGCCATCGATAATAGGTGACTTCCGTCACGCCTATCGCTCGGACTGCGTCTGCCACCTGCCGACCCTGTGCCATCAGCACATCAACCTGTCGAAGCTTCGCAACGATCTCTTCAGCTGTATGCCTCTTCCTTGCCATCGATCCTATCCTCCACCGCAAAACCATACTTCAGGGAGGACCACTTCAAAGGGGGCAGATCAGCCCAGACAACAGCAGCGAGAGGGCAAATATCGCATAGAAGAACATTTCAAAATTGAGCGTCCATCCGGCGATCAGAAGTGGCTCAATTTGTCCGGTTCGGGCCGAGATGTGGGGAATGAACAGCAGGGACTTCAGAAGATTCTCGAGCGGCGGGAGCGGCGTTGAATTTCGGAATATGACCCAACTCGAAAATAGCGCCAAGGTCACGCACCAGTAGAGTGGCACGACTCTGACGATGCGGTGCTGGATAAACGAGGCAGGCGTTCGCCTTGCCCCAGTCGTAACCCACATGATGAATCCGCTAATGACGAAAAAGATATCGACGCCGGCGGCGCCAAGCGGCGACCATGTCGAGCCAAAATACTCTGCTGTCATGCCATTCGCGTGGAAGAACACCACCATCATCGCGGCAATGCCGCGCAGATATTGAATACTGGAAAGCTGGGGCTGCACTTCCAACTGGGTCATGGACAAAGGATAAACTCGAAGCATGAAAAAAATCAGAAAATTGCAGCCAATAAAGCGGACATGATGGCCCAACCCTTCATTAACCCTAAACTGCCGAGCATACCTCTCGACCATGAAGCGATTGGCATCAACAGAGACCTGTTTGAACGAACAGAGACGGTGTGACCAATCGCTAGCGCTGACCATCATGGTCACGGCTGCAGTGAAAACTCACCAAATCGTCGACGCCCACGGCATCTTGAAGTCTGGCAATCCGTTCGCCTGAAGCAGACGACCTGCCATAAGAAAGCAGAGTTCATATTCCGTGGCTCACGACCTGATTTTATGAACAGCGCACATTGTCGGAATTTCAATCTTGTCGGGCAACGCCCGGGTTTTCGGCGACATCCTTTAGCGTCACTCCGGCTTCTTTTCTGGAGATGACTTTGCCGCTTCGTAGATATTTTGCGAATACGTCCCAGACTGGCGCGCCCTTTTGCTCGTTGACGGAAGCCCAGCCAGCCACCCGATAGCTCTTGTAAGCCTCGATCGCGCCGCCATTTTCAAGCTTCAAGTCAGATATCCGCCGTCCTACTATTCCCTTTGGTGCGCAGGTGTATGTCATGCCGCCGATGCGGACCATATCGCCACCTTGCTGATAATAGGGATTATCGTTGAAGAGATTGTCGCAGACGTCTTCCATGACGTCCTTGATCTGACTACCGGTCATGGTAAGTGGATAGATCTCCGGATAAGTGATTGCCGTTTCGGTGAGAATGTCCTCCATGGTTATGGACTGACCGGACAGCACCGTCGTTCCCCACCGAAAGCCCGGCGACAAGGCAATTTCCGTATCAAGCTCCTGCCGCAAGGCGTCGCAAATCAACTGATCCATGGTGCCGTTGAAATTTCCACGGCGATAAAGCAGATGATCCGCGGTTGCAATTTTATCTGCATACGCAACGGCATAAGGCGCGCGCAAGCGTTCAATCAGCGCGGTCATTTCCGGGGCCGGCTTGATCAGGTTCGCGAACACGGGGAGCAACGTGTAGCGCACATCGCGGACGTGGCCTTTTGCGAGATCGAGATCGAGTACAGCAAGGAATTTTCCGGCCGAACCAGCATTCGTCACAAGCGTCTTCCCGCCCGGATTCGCGACGCTGACAGGCCGTGGAACGGCGTCATGGGTATGGCCGCCGAGAATAACGTCGATACCGCTCACTTTGCTGGCGAGCTTGAGGTCAACGTCCATTCCGTTGTGTGAGAGCAGAACGACCGCATCTACCTTGTCATTTGCGCGCAAGGAATTGACCAGTTTTTGCAGTTCTTCGTCGCGGATGCCGAACGTCCAATCTGGTGTAAACCGCTTGGGATGGGCGATCGGCACGTACGGGAGAGCCTGTCCGATCACGGCAACGCGGAACCCACCCAGTTCCTTGATCGTCGCTGGTTTGAAAACCCGTCCGGATGCGGTGTCGAACGCCTCGGCGTCATTGAATGCGGCCTCTTCTGTCAGAAACACATTTTGCGCGAGAAATTCGCCTTTGAAGTTCTTAAGGTTGCGACGCAAAACATCTTCGCCATAGGTAAACTCCCAATGCCCCGTCATTGCCTCGATGCCGAGCAGGTTCGCCACCTCGACCATGTCGGCTCCTTGCATGGTATTGGCGAGACCACTGCCCTGCCAAAGATCTCCACCGTCCAGAAGAAGCGATCGCCCGGGTCCGGCTTCGCTGCGCAAGCGGTCAATCAGTGTTTTGAGATTGGCGAAGCCACCCAATTTGCCATAACGTTCTGCCGATTTCTCGAAATCGAGATATGTAAATGCGTGCGCGTTCGCGCTTCCCGGCTCGATTTGAAAGTAGTCGAGAAAGGCGCGGCCAACGAGATGCGGCGGACGGCCCTGCATGACGCCAACACCGAGATTGATGTTCGGTTCACGGAAATGATTTGGTAAAAGCTGCGCGTGGGTATCGGTCATATGTAGAATCCGCGCATTGCCGAAGCGTTCGAGATCGTAAACGTTGGCGTCGCCCGCAGCGCGACCGATGCGTGGCATACCCGTCGATACGACGGCCGCGCTCGCGAATTTAAGCAAATCCCGGCGGCGGAGTTTCATATGTTCCTCCCAACTAGACCTGTCGAGGGTCTACAAAATTTTTGAAGTAGCTAACGTTCTCGCCAATCTTCTCCAGAGAGTCGGCCCCATGACTCAGCATTCTTCGCTTGAAGATTGTCATGCAAGACTCGACAGCACGCCGGCGCCGGCCAGGAGCGCCACCACGATCCATGGCGGCGCCTTCCATACGGTGAGGAGGAGGAAGCCCGCGAGCGCGAGCGCAAAATCGCGCGGCGTCAGGACTGCGCTGATCCAGACCGGATTGTAGAGGGCTGCACCGAGAATGCCGACCACAGCTGCATTGCTACCACGCATCGCGGCCTGAGCGGAGGGGCGCGTGCGCATCGCATCCCAAAACGGCAACGCACCATAGACGAGCAGCATACCCGGAAGGAACACTGCGACGAGAGCAATGGCTGCGCCAGCAAGGCCGCTCGGCGCGGCTCCCATCACGGCCCCAAGATATGCGGAGAAAGTGAAGAGCGGTCCCGGCACCGCCTGTGCCAGCCCATAACCTGCCAGAAACGCCTCGTTGGTAACCCATCCGGGTGTGGCAACTTGCGCCTGAAGCAGAGGCAGCACGACATGACCGCCGCCAAAGACAAACGCGCCAGACCGGTAGAACGCGTCGAACAAGGCGAGCCCCTGGGAACTGGTCGCAGTAACGACGATCGGAGGAATCAGAAGAAGCGCCGCGAAGAGAACGAGCGCGATAATACCTCTCCGTCGCGTAACCGGGAAATTCAGATGCCCGGAAAGCGGCGCGACCTCCCCCTGACAGAGCCAAAGCCCCGCGCAGGCACCGATCGCAATCGCCGCGATCTGTCCGAACGATCCGACGAAAACGACAACGATCGCAACTGCGGAAAGTGCAATGCCAGCGCGGGCTCGATCGGGTGTCAGGGTTCGCGCCATGCCCCAGATGGCTTGTGCGACGACGGCGACAGCGACGAGCTTGAGACCGTGTAGGAAGCCTTCGGCAACCGGTCCTGTGAACACGGCTGCGCCCATCGCAAAGGCGAACAGGATCAGGGCCGACGGCATGGTGAAGGCGAACCACGCGGCAAGGCCACCAAAAAGGCCATTGCCGCGCAGAACACCGAGAGAAAAACCAACTTGGCTGGAGGCAGGTCCGGGAAGAAACTGACACAACGCGACCAGGTCCGCATAGGCTGTCTCGTCGAGCCATTTGCGCCGCACCACAAATTCATCGCGGAAGTATCCGAGATGGGCAATGGGGCCGCCGAAAGACGTCAGGCCTAACTTCAGGAATGCCGTAAAGACCTCCCTGACCCGGCCTTCGGTTGCATCACTGCTCATAGGCGAGCACTGGCGATTGGCGTTAACGCTCCACCGCTTCGCCGATAAACTCCCGAACCCGAGCCTTCGCCAATTTGAGCCCCTGTTTGCCCAATCTGGTAGCCTTGTAGAGTTTTCGCCCGACGCTCCCTTCGCGCTGCACGCGCGAAGTCAGATAGCCCTTGCGTTCCATCGCATGGAGCATCGGGTACAGGGTTCCCGGACTGAGCCGATAGCCGTGGCGTGACAGCTCGTCGATCATCCACTGGCCGTAGATCTCCATCTCTGCCGCGTGGTGCAGGATGTGGAGCCGAATGAAACCGGTGAGGAGATCGTCGAACTTCATTGTCCAGATTCATTTGATTCGATTCCCGATATCGATATACGATATCGGGAGCCGATACTGTAGCCAAGCGTTTCCGCTTATGGTGTAAACCAGAGGAGATCATAATGGCTTCCGTATCCGACAGAAACCCACAACATCACACCCAGAATATGAAAAGGCGCCTTTCCGAGACAGTGACACATCTCCGAGAGGACATTGGCAAAGTGGACGACCCCCAATTGAAGGCCATGTTTGAAACCTCGGCCGAGGTTCTAGGTGGGCTGATCAAGGCATTCGAGGACTATGAAAGGAAGAACGAGGCGGCCTGGCGGAAATAAGTCCTTTCAGGTCGCGCGCGATGGCTATCCCGTGAAAAGCCCCGTTAAACATTATCTAGACTATTGCATTTCGATAGTGCAACTCAGCAGTGGTCGATTTGGTTGCTACGCCGGAGGCTCGCATGACAATGGATCGGCGTCGACTGCTGCAAGCTGGGGGAATTACAGCGCTCTCGGCTGCGCTCCCCGAATTGGTCCAGGCTCAGGCTTCCTTATCGCCCCAAGGCGCAGCAGATCATACGATCCGGATTGGCAATGGGCTCGTTGAACTGGCGCCCGATCGGATCATTTCCACCACCACCTATAACGGGCAGTTTCCCGGGCCCCTTCTGCGCTTCAAGGAAGGCCAGCAGGTCGTTGTCGATATCCATAACGACACCGATACGCCCGAACAACTGCACTGGCATGGGCAGACCATACCGGTGGATGTGGATGGCGCATCCGAAGAAGGAACGCCCTTTGTCCCTGCGCATGCCATGCGCGCCTCCTTGGCCAAGGGCATGCCGCACGGTTTCGAGGTCGGTTACAGCCTGTTCTCGATCAATGGCCGAATATTGGGTCACGGCGACCCAATCCGCGTGAAGGCAGGTGAGCGCGTCTTGTTTCATATCGTCAACGGAAGCGCGACTGAAATCCGGAGCCTCGCCTTGCCGGGGCATAGCTTTGACGTGATCGCATTGGACGGCAATCCCGTTCCCACACCAGCACGTGCGCCGGTCCTGTGGTTGGGAACCGCCGAACGTATATCGGCGATCGTTGAGATGAATCATCCCGGCGTGTGGGTGATGGGCGACCTTGCGGACGACGACCGCACAAGGGGCATGGGCATCGTGATCGAGTATGCCGGGAAAACCGGGAAACCAAAATGGACTAAGCCCGCGCCATACAAATGGGACTACACGCATTTCGGGAAGTCTGATGCCGACGGACCTGCCCCGGATGAAACCATCGAGATGATGTTCACCAAAAAGAACGCGGCCAATCAAGGCTTCAACGAATGGCGCATCAATGACATGGCGTTCTCAATGGACAAAATGGAGCCGATGTTTCATCTGCGTCAAGGGAAACGTTATCGACTTCGCATGCGCAACGCCAGCGATGACATCCATCCTGTTCATCTGCATCGGCATAGCTTCGAATTGACTCGGATCGCTGGCAAAGCAACAGCCGGGATCATGAAGGATGTCGTCATGTTGGGTGGTTATCAGGAGGTGGAAGTGGACTTTGTGGCGGACAACCCCGGCTTGACTCTTTTCCATTGCCACCGACAGCTGCATATGGACTTCGGCTTCATGGCGCTTTTCGATTACGTCTAGCGCCATGCTGTTTAACTCCTACCCGGTGTACCGCCCGGAACGTCACGAGACATTCGTCGCACTCGTTCAAATTAAAGAAGGCGCGTTCTGTAAAAAAATCAACTCGGCGCCAATTTACAATCACGTCCGCCGCAGTCGCCAAGACCGCACTTTCCGGTTGGAATCGTTTGAATGCCTGATGGGTCGGATCGGCTAAAGATGTCGCGCTTCCAGTCTTTATCGAGCCGACAACACCAGACGGCGGGTGATTGTCGATGGTCGTTCAACTGATGCTCTCGGTCGGCACGAGCGGCAACATTATTGGGCAATGTGCTGATTTTGAGTGGTTTGCTCATCCTTTCCGACCTCGATAAAGTGCTGGAAGGTTAGCTCCTTCAAAACCTTCCCCATTCTCTACACGACCTAGCCGGCGGCCATTGGAGTGTGAGGATCGCGAGATATTGCCCCGATGTTAATGAGTGTTCTGGCTTACGTTGGTGCCGCTGTAGCGGAGATCGCAGGATGCTTCACCTTTTGGGCGTGGCTGCGGCTCGGCAAATCGGCGCTCTGGCTGTTGCCAGGTATGGTCTCTCTAGCGCTCTTCGCTTATCTGCTCACTCTTGTTGACAGCGAAGCCGCCGGTCGGACTTACGCCGCATATGGCGGAGTTTACATTTTGGCGTCGATTACGTGGCTTTGGCTTGTCGAGGGGCAGCGACCCGACCGCTGGGACTTGTCCGGCGGTTTCATTTGTCTAGCTGGCGCTGCGGTAATCTTGTTTGCTCCGAGGTCGTAGATTCTATTCCAGCGCAATCAGACCGTGTTGGCGCGACGAAAGGTGCTGAACTGGCGTCGATGAACGGCGTCCTAAGCACCGCATGGCCGTGGGTCGCATCTATCCGGATTTGGATTGGAGGCATAGCTGGCATCGGCGATTGCCATTTCTAAAGCTCGCAGAGCGCTTGCCGAGCGGTTCAGGGACATAATTCCGCAAGTGAATAGGCGTTGATCCACTCGCGGTCGCGCGGAGCTTCGTGGCAGTTATGCACCGCGTTCGGCGCTGACAGACTATCCTCCCTCGGCTCAACGGGGACCTCGAGTCGATGTCAGGGGACTGAGATCCAATCGCGCTGAATGCACGGGATGCTACATGCCAAGCAGTCCGATTCAGGTCGCTAAGATCTTATGATTTGTCGGGGTCAACGATTTCGCGAATTCTGGCACCGACTTGGAATCGCGCCGAATTGCCGTCACCGATTAGAGCACCCCAACGGTGCGACAACGACGCTGTTGCATCATCCCCCTAGGGGGATACAATTGAGTATGCCACACGGTCATGTCCACGAATCCCATCCGAAAATCGTCAAACGGCTGAAGCGGGCCGAGGGTCACCTTCGTCGTGTCATCGAGATGTTTGACGAGCATCGATCCTGCCTCGATCTGGCCCAACAGCTTCACGCCGTCGAAAGAGCTGTCAGCGAAGCAAAGCGTACGTTAATCTACGATCACGTCGATCACTGCCTCAACACTGCGGCGAACGGAACCGGAAAATCCACGGTGGCCGTCGTCGATGAGTTCAAGGCCATTTCCAAATACCTGTGACGGCTCCCACGCGGGATCCAAGTCGGAAAAGCACCATGGCAAGCCGCTCGACCATCTTTGTTGTCGCGTTCGCGGCAGGAGCCGGGATTTTCGCGCTCGCGCCGGGGCTATCGACGACGGTTCAACGGGCAATCGGGATAGGACCGCAGGCCAACACGGCAATTCCGCCCAAGCCGTCGGCACCGGAGCCGATCTCCGGCCTTCTGCCAATGAACGATGAACAGATCAAGCTCGCGCAGATCGATCTGGTCGAGGTAGGACCGGCAGCAATCGCAAAGCGTCTCGTTGTTCCGAGTTCGATCGTTCCGCATGGCGACCGGATCGCGCACGTCTCGGTCAAGCTGTCCGGCACGGTCGCGGAGTTGCGCAAGAATATCGGCGACGACGTCGTCAAGGATGAGGTGATCGCGGTCCTCGAGAGCCGCGAGGTTGCCGACGCCAAGAGCGAGTACCTGGCAGCCCGCCTGACGAACGATCTGCAACAGGATCTGTTCAACCGGGACCGGCTCCTTTGGGAAGCTAAAACCGGCACCGAACAACAATATCTCCGCTCCCGCAACGCCGCTGCGCAGACCAGCATGAGGGTCAATATCGCGCGGCAGAAGCTGATGGCTCTCGGCCTCGCCGAGAGCGAGATCAAGGCGCTTCCGGATGCGCCGGAGGCCCGCCTGCGGCGGCAGGACGTCGTGGCCCCGATCACCGGGCGCGTCGTCGAACGCAAGGTCGAGCTTGGCACGGCGGTCGGCCGCGACAATCTTGAAACGGAACTGTTCGTCATCGTCGACCTCAGCCGTGTCTGGGTGGAATTGTCGGTGGCCTCCTCCGACCTTCCTTTGATCCAGGAAGGGCAATCGGTCAAAATTTCCGCGCGAGGTCTTACCAAGACAACCATCGGCAAGATCGTCTTCGTGAGCCCGCTGGTCGACAAGGATACGCGCACGGCGCGCGTCGTGGCTGAAATCCCCAACGCTGAGCGGACCTGGCGTCCGGGATCGTTCGTCACCGCGGCGATCGCCCTCAACGAGCGGACCGTGCCCGTCGTCGTGCCCGCGACCGCAATTCAAAAGTTGGAAGGCCAACCGATCGTATTCGTCCGGACCAAAGACGGCTTCGAGAAGCGGGACGTCGTGCTTGGCGAGAGAGAGGATCAAGCCCTCGAGATCGTGTCCGGCCTGACGCCCGGCGAGGCCATTGCCGCGACGAACACGTTCTCGCTCAAGGCCGAGCTTTCGAAGCCAAGGGACGAGGACTAAGCGATGATCGAACGCATCATCGATTTTTCGGTCCGGCGCCGATGGCTGGTCCTACTGATCACGCTGGCGGCGGTCGTATCGGGCTTCTGGTCCCTGACCAAGCTTCCGATCGATGCGGTTCCCGACGTCACCAACGTCCAGGTCCAGGTCAACGCCGTGGCCCCGGCGCTGACGCCTGTCGAAATCGAGAAGCAGGTCACCGTCGCGCTGGAGACGGTGCTGGCCGGCACGCCCGGTTTGGAATCGACGCGGTCCTTTTCGCGAAACGGTTTTGCCCAGATCACGGCCGTGTTCACCGACCGCACGAACATCTACTTCGCGCGCCAGCAGGTCTCGGAACGTATCAACGAGGCCAAGGCCAATCTTCCGCCCGGTGTGGACATCAAGCTTGGGCCGATCTCGACGGGTCTGGGCGAGATCTACTGGTGGGCGGTCGAGTACGCCAAGCCTGGCGCAATTGCGCCGGTGCGCGACGGGCAGCCCGGATGGCAATCCGACGGGACCTACCTCACGCCCGAAGGTGAGCGCCTGACCGACGATTTTCAGCGCACCGTATATCTGCGCACCGTACAGGACTGGATCATCCGCCCGCAGATGAAGACGGTCCCCGGGGTGGCTGGCGCCGACGCCATCGGTGGCTTCGTCAAGCAGTTTCAGGTGCAGCCCGACCCAACGCGGCTGATCAGCTTTGGACTGTCGCTCGACCAGGTAATCGCGGCCATCGAGGCCAACAACGTCAGTCGCGGCGCCAACTACATCGAACAAAATGGCGAAGGTTACGTGGTACGCGCCAGCGGCCGCGTCGAAAATATCGAAGACATCTCGCAGATCGTCGTCGCCACGCGGGCCGGCGTGCCGGTCCGCGTCAAGGATGTCGCCGACGTCGCAATCGGAAAGGAATTGCGCACCGGCAGCGCCAGCGTCAACGGCCGCGAGGTTGTCCTTGGAACGGCGCTGATGCTGATCGGAGGCAACAGCCGCACGGTCGCGGCGGCGGCGGATGCGAAGATCAAAGAGATCAGCCGCACGCTTCCGCCCGGCATCTATGCCCACACCGTGCTCAACCGCACGCAATTGGTCGATGCCACCATCGAGACTGTCGCCACCAACCTGGCGGAAGGCGCACTGCTCGTCATCGTCGTGCTCTTTCTCTTGTTGGGCAACCTGCGGGCTGCCGTGGTGACCGCGTGCGTCATCCCGGTCACCATGATGTTGACCGCAACGGGCATGCTGCAGGGCAAGATCAGCGCCAATCTCATGAGCCTGGGCGCCTTGGATTTCGGACTGATCGTGGACGGCGCCGTGATCATCGCGGAGAACTGCCTCCGCCATCTTTCCGAGCGCCAGCGCGAGCTTGGGCGGGCGCTGGCGCTGGACGAACGGCTCCAGACCGTCAAGGAATCGGCCATCGAAATGATCCGGCCGACGGTCTACGGCCAGCTCATCATCATTCTCGTCTACGTGCCGCTGCTGACGTTCACGGGCGTTGAGGGCAAGACGTTCGAGCCGATGGCGCTGACGGTCATCATCGCGCTCGTCGCGGCCTTCGTCGTCTCGCTGACGTTCGTCCCGGCCATGGTCGCGCTGACCGTCACCAAACCTGTCAGCGAGCAGGAAAACGCCATCATCCGCACGCTGAAGGCCGGCTATGCGCCGCTGTTGACGCGGGTGATCGCGTCACCGCTGCCGGCCATCGGCGTTGCCGCGGTTCTGTTCATCGCCGCGGGTTTGCTGTTCACGCGGCTGGGACAGGAGTTCACGCCGACGCTGGACGAAAAGAACATCGTGATGGAGGTCAAGCGTGTCCCGAGCACGTCCATAACCCAATCGCAGGCGATGCAACTCCAGATCGAGAGCGTCGTCAGCAAATTTCCCCAAGTGGCGTTCGTGTTCTCCCGCACCGGAACGCCGGACCTCGCCGCCGACCCGATGCCACCGAGCGCGTCCGACACCTACATCATCGTCAAGCCGCAGGCCGAGTGGCCCGACCCGTCGATGACGAAAGACGATCTCATCAAGCAGATCGAAGCGGAAGCCTCGAAACTTCCGGGCAACAAGCTGGGCTTCTCCCAGCCCATCGAAATGCGGTTCAATGAGCTAATCGCGGGCGTACGCGAGGATCTGGCGGTCAAGGTCTTCGGCGACGATTTCGAGGAGATGCAGCGGACCGCGGGCAGCATCGCCAGTGTGCTGCGCCGCATCGACGGCGCCCAGAACGTCAAGGTGGAAGAGACCACCGGTCTTCCGTTCCTGGAGATCAAGATCGACAAGGCCGAAATCGCCCGCCGCGGCCTCAGCCTGCTCGCGGTCCAGGATGTGATCGAAGCCGCGGTCGGCGGCCGGGTTGCCGGGCTGGTGTTCGAGGGCGATCGGCGTTTCCAGATCATCGTCAGGCTGAACGATGCGCTGCGCAACGATATCGCGGCGCTGGAAAACCTGCCGGTCCAATTGCCGCGACTGACTGCAAATGCCGCCGTGGCGTCCGTGCCCCTTCGCGCTCTGGCGACCTTCGAGCAAACCGAAGGCGCCAACCAGATCAGCCGCGAGAACGGCAAGCGGCGTGTCGTCGCGACGGCCGAAGTCCGTGGACGGGATATCGGATCGCTGGTTGCCGAGGCACAGGCGGCCGTTGGCGAGAAGGTCAAACTGGCACCAGGGACCTGGCTCTCCTGGGGCGGGCAGTTCGAGAATTTCTCCGTCGCCCGGCAGCGTCTGATGTTCGTGGTCCCCGGCTGTTTCCTCTTAATATTTCTGCTGCTGTTCGGTGCCCTCGGTTCGGCGCGGGACGCGCTTCTGGTCTTCAGCGCGGTGCCCCTCGCGCTCACGGGAGGCATCGCTGCGCTATGGTTGCGCGGCATGCCATTCTCGATCTCGGCCGCCGTCGGCTTTATCGCACTCTCCGGGGTCGCGGTCCTGAACGGATTGGTGATGCTCAGCCAGATTCGAAGACTGATTTCGGAAGGTGTGGGTACAAGCGCGGCCATCAGCCAAGGCGCTCTGACACGGTTTCGTCCGGTCATCATGACGGCATTGGTCGCCTCGCTCGGCTTTGTGCCGATGGCGCTTGCGACGGGTACAGGGGCCGAGGTGCAGAAGCCGCTGGCGACCGTAGTGATCGGCGGGCTGTTGAGCGCGACACTGCTTACCTTGCTCGTCTTGCCGGCGCTCTATTCCTACTTCGCGTCCGTCGAAAGCCAGACAAAGTCCGACCGTGCGTTCGCTCCACGCCGGGCCGCCGAATAGACCTTGAAGGTACCACATGCTGACGAAAATACAGGATTGGTTCGGTCTGTCGCCGCAACGGCAATCAGTTGACCTCGGTCACGGGCATGACGACGGCCGGGGCCATGGCCACACACACGGTACGATAGACCCCACCATCGCGACGACAACGCGGGGCATCTGGGCTATCAAATGGTCGTTCATCGTGTTGGCGATCACGTCCATTCTCCAGCTTGGAGTCGTTACGATTTCGGGCAGCGTCGCGTTGCTCGCCGACACGATCCATAACGTCGGAGACGCGGTGACCGCAATCCCTCTCTGGATTGCTTTCATGTTGGCACGCCGCAAGCCGAGCAAGACGTTCACCTATGGTCTGGGGCGCGTCGAGGATCTGGCGGGCGTGATCATTGTCGCGATCATCCTGTTCAGTGCCGTCTTCGCCGGCTATGAGGCGATCGAGCGCCTGATCCATCCGCAGAGTATTGATTTCATTCCGTGGGTGGTTGCCGCCGGCATCATCGGATTCATCGGCAACGAAGCCGTGGCGGTATTCCGCATTCGGGTCGGGCGCGAAATCAACAGCGTGGCTCTCATCGCCGATGGTTATCATGCGCGCACCGATGGTTTCACAAGCCTGGCCGTCGTCGCGGGTGCGATCGGCGTTTGGCTAGGATTTCCGCTTGCAGACCCCATCGTGGGTCTCCTCATTACGATCGCCATCTTCGGCATCGTCTGGCAGTCGTCCAAGGCGGCGTTTGTCCGGATGCTGGACGGCGTCGATCCCGCCATCACCGACGAAGTCATACACGCTGTCGAGCATGTCAAAGGTGTCCGCCGGATTCTTGAAGTCAAGGCACGTTGGCTTGGACATCGCCTGCTCGCTGATATCGGCATCCAGATCGACGCCGACATGACGATGGCCGACGCCGACCGTTTGGCGGACAACCTCAAACATGAGCTGTTCGAGCATATTCCCGGCCTCAGCGTGGCCAACGTTCGCGTTTCGTCGCGATTTGCCGGCGATACGGTGGCGCCCGCGAACCATCATGCGCCGGAGCCGTTCCAGGTGCGGAGCCATCTGGCGGAAGGAGCGCTTTCGATCGCGAGCACACCGGCGGGCGAGCGGATGCGGCTCACCTTGAATCGCCCCATTGATGGATTGAACGCCGTCGTAGTGATCGCGCGCGCCGGCCTTGCCGAGACGCTTGTGCTTTCTCCATCTTCGTCGAGTCCTTCAATGCTCGAAAGCACGTCCGCGCCCGCCGAGCCGCATGAATTCGACGCGCGGCTTATTCTGTCGATAAATGGCGAAGAGGACGTTCAGGAATTTCGTATGGAGGAGCCGGCGGGCCACGGTCATTGAAACTCCGAGCAGCCGCCCGCTATGCAACTTGGGTATCCGCCTAGCTAAGACGTCGGCTCAGGCCTCGCCATTCCGGTTGCTGAACCGAACGCCGAGTGTCGGGAATTCCGGACGGCGACGCCACCCAAGCGACGCGCCGGTTGCCGAGTGGTTGCGCACCGTGCAGCTAATCGCCCCTCCCCCGAAGGAAATCGTCGCGGCCTTCGGGATCCGGTGGCGCGGCGCCGATCTATTGTCATCTTCCATCCAACATCCTCCGCTTCCTCCGGCCGACCAACGCTCGCCTTCGGCTCAGTGCTTGTGTTCGCCCCTCTGCGCAGTCTGCATCCCGGCCCCGGCCTTCCCGCCTTTATCCGGTTTCTTATCGCCGCCCTTGTTCATCGACTCCATCTCTTCGTCCGGCGGTGCCCTCGCCACCACGTCCTTGTAGTGCTCTGCGGACAGGCCGGGCAGCTTGGTGACGAAAGCGACGATACTCCAGATGGCCGCATCATCGTGCCCGAGCCCCCAGGCCGGCATGCCACTCATCTTCAAGACATGCTTCGTGACCCAGAACGCCGTCTTTGGATCGATGCGCTGCTCCGTGAGATTCGGGGGCTTCAGGTAGAGGCCGGGCCGGATTTCAGAATCCGATTGCTCCGGCGCAAGATGGCAATTCATCCGCCTCGCCGTGATCAACCGCTATTCGATCCTGCTGTCGGGCGGGACGAGCTCGGGCAAGACCACGTTCGTGAATGCGATCCTCAAGGAAGTGCCGGTCGACGAGCGCATCATCACCATCGAGGATACGCGGGAGATCAACCCGGTCCAGAAGAACTACCTGCCGCTCATTGCCTTCAAGAGCGACCAAGGAGAGCGACAACATTTGCCGACATGGGTCGTCGACAGTTTCAATCAATATATCGCGCTCGAGCCGGAGACGCGCAACAGCGCCGTCTTCAATGTCAACATGGCGATGTCGCTCTGGAACAACGGGCTGATTTCAGCGGCAACGGAGACCTCAGACTTCGACATTCGCGAGCTACGCCGCCGGCCGATGACGATCTTCATCGGTTGCACCATCGCACAGTTATCGATCTTCCGACCGCTGATCCGCATCCTGTTTCAGCAGGTCCATGATCTGATGATGGTGAAGATCCCCGCGAGGACGAGCCACACCAAGTGCTGCTGATGCTCGACGAGTTCTATCATGTCGGAAGGATGGACTCGCTGATCTCGAAGATCACGATCAGCGCCGGCTATGGCTTCCGCATGGCCATCATCATGCAGGACATTGCGCAGCTCGATGAGCTCTACGAACACGCGCATCACGACGGTGTCCGGTTCCCAGATCAAGCTGTTCATCCAGATCAACGACCTCGTGACGTCGGAGTTCGTGTCGGAGGTGCTGGGCGAGACAACGCAGGTCTACCAGACACCAATCCAGCGGCCCGGGCAGGGGATATTCGCGCCGCGCGTCTGGTCTCCCCACTACACGCCGCGGCCGCTGCGCAGCCCGCTCGAGCTGCGCGAGATGTCGGCACGGCGTTCAATCCTGCTGGTGAAAAACTCGCGATCGTTCGAACTGACCAAAATCCGACACTAGACGCCCACGCTGGCCGCAAAGAAGGACGACCGTCGCGCCGCCGTTGTCTCAACGGTGCGTCAAAACTCCTGTTATATTCATGGGAACGTCACGGCGCTTGGCACCGCGGGTCGTCATCCACGCCTGCGTGGAGCCGTGCGGCCACCGGGCGTTTCGAGAGGTCGTTAAGCTCAAGCGGTGCGTTGACTCACTCATTTTTTGCAGGTGCCCCGAGTGAGGAGCTCTGGCCAAGCACGACGCCATTCACCGATTGGCCATACATCGACATGGGTGAGTCGTGATACTTCTTGCGGGTTTCGGCAACCGAGCCCGAGAATCGCGGATCCTGAGGACGCTCCTGGCTATCGATAAAGGTCGCCACGTCCCAGGCTTCCTGATCGCTGAGCGTGTTGCCCTGGCTCAGCGGCATGTTCGCTTTGATAAAGCCGGCGGCATTCGTAATGGAGCTCATGCCGGCTCCCCAGTTGTACGAGCGCGCTCCCCATAGGGGCGGAAACACCACCGTGCCGTCGGACGAGTTTTGTCCCTGCCCCGTAACTCCATGGCAGACAGCGCATTTTTGCACATAGACCTGCTCCCCGTGACCATAGTCGAGCTTGGCAGGCTTCGGTAGTTTCGGATAACCGCGACCGGGCAAATCGACGCCGGTCGGCGCACCCTTCGCCAGGAAATAGGCATAGGTTTCGATGGCGACGAGAACGTTGTCGCCCAAGGGGGGCGCCTTCCCGTTCATGCTATAACGAAAGCAGCCCTGTACTCGCTGCTGAAATGTGTTCACATGACCGTTCTTGTCGCGGTACGCCGGATAGGCGACGTATGCGGCCCAGAGAGGCGCGGAGTTCGCGAGCCGGCCTCTGTCGATATGGCAGTTCGCGCACTGAAGCGCGTTACCGACGAATTCCTTGGCATTGTTCTGAGTATCATGGAAAATATCCGAGCCGAGCCTGACCATTTTGCCGAAATCGTCGTCGGGTATTTCGTCGTCGCGCGGAGGCGTGAAGACCTGCTTCGCCTGCGCGCCCTTGTCAGTCGCATTTGTGTCCTTCGTTGATGTCCCCGCGGTCTTCGGGTTTTCTGGCCGCGGAAGCGAATAGCCGACAAATCCGGCCAGCCCGAGAAAGAGCAAGCCCGCTGCCCAGGTTTGCGGGTTGGGTCGGCTTTCGCTCATGGCTTCGTTCCTTTCTGCCCTGCAGATGCCGAAGCGACTACTGGCAGGCTGGCATAGTATGCGCCGACCGCGGCCATCTGCGCTTCATCGAGCTTGCTCGCGATCCCCGTCATCAAATTCAACGGATCGTTGCCGCGCTTTCCTTCCTTCCACGCTTTCAGCTCTTTTACGATATATTCGGCGGATTGGGCGGCCAGCTTCGGAAACGAATCACCAACACCTTGTCCGGCCCGGCCGTGACATTGCCCACAGCCCGGCAAGCCCTTGGACCAATCTCCTCGCAGCGCGAGAGCAGCACCTATGGCGAGGGTCTTGTCATCCGGCTTTTTCGGCTCCTGCACTTTGGGGGCCGACAATGCGCCGTAAAAGGACGCCACCGCTCCGCGCTCGTCCGCGCCAAGCGCCTTGGCGATGGGGTGCATGGTTTCACTTTCGCGTTTTCTGTCGGCAAAATCGTTGAGCTGGCGCAGAAGATATCCGCTATCAAGTCCGGCAAGCCTCGGATAAGCGGCATCGAGCCGCCCCTCGCCTTGATTGCCATGGCAGGCGGAACAGGCAGGCGCCCCCTTATCGTTGCCATTCGCTGCTATGCCGCTGCCGTCCGCCGCAATCGCGGTCGCGATGAACAGTCTTGCCAGCAAGATCATGAAACAGCCAGCCGAGACTAGCGCGAGAAGGTTGACAGACGTCGTCGACCGAGCAGGCAAGTTCTCGGGAGCTTCCGCGC
Organism: Bradyrhizobium sp. SK17; assembly: GCF_002831585.1. GTDB lineage: Bacteria > Pseudomonadota > Alphaproteobacteria > Rhizobiales > Xanthobacteraceae > Bradyrhizobium. The sequence continues at coordinate 129,395 of NZ_CP025114.1, forward strand.
ATTCCGCTGCCCTTTGATCCCCGGATGGTGGTAGCGACTGGAATGCCAAAATGTATGTCCCGTAAGTCCTGCGATTTCATCACACAGGAATAAACCGCCCCAGACCCTCGTTCGGATGAGTTGATTGCCTCCGAAAATAGTCTTGTAGTGCATTGATCGCCTTGACCGGCAAGTCTTGCCGATTCCGACCAAATTTCTGAGGCACACCTTGGGCGGTCACGAAGGCTGCTTTGTAGCTGTGGTCCGCCGCTAGGGCCGCGTCTGCCGTAAAGATGTGCTCGATTCGATGGCCCGGAGGATTTTCAAGCTTGCCGTAGATGGTCAATCCCCTGAAGCGCTTGAGGTAGCCGCCCATCTGCCCGAAAGGATCGGCTGAAAATGTCCGCTCTAGGCTCTCCTCCATCATCTCTTGGATTTCCACGCCGGTAAGGTCTACGGTCGAGATCGGCGGATTGCTCGGAATGATATTCCAGAGATCGTTCATGGTAACCGGGCCTGGTGGGACCGGTGCACCATATCGCCAACCATTTGAAAATGCGATATCCGTTTCCCCGGCTTTCGCAGCGGCCGCAAGGAGCACATCGTCCATCGACGCGGAAAGGATCGTGTCGCGGTGCAATCCGATAGGTGTATTGCCGACAATCTCTGCCAACATGGCGCGATGGGGACTCATTACTTCGTCAACAAGGCGCTGCATCACCGGGTCCGGCTCTATAGCATCGCTGACGGAAATAAGCTGATGCTGTACATCAGAAATCCTTCCGTCGGTTACGTTCAGGTCCAGCCGTCCAACAAAGGATCCATGGCAACCGGACTGAATGATGAGTGTGTTCCCGATCCGGGCGGGGCGTTCGAGCCGGTTGTGCGTGTGACCGCTGACGAGGATGTCGATGCCCTTAACGGAGGCCGCGAGTTTGACATCTTGAGGAAAACCCAAATGCGACAATACGACAATCAGGTCGACTCTCTCGGCGCACTTTAGCCGATTGATCTCTGCAGGTAGCTCATCTAGACCCAAGGTGAAGCGGAGGCCCTCGCTGAAATGTGGCGGCATGCTTTTGTCAAGGATTGTAGCTGCGATTCCGATCACGCCGACGCGCAGTCCGGCGCACTCGAGAGCCACGGATGCGGGAAAAGCTCGATCACCGGTCGCCTTGTCGTAGCAGTTGATGGCGAGCATCGGGTGGTCAAGCCGATCGACCACCTTGCGGAAGTGCGCGGGGCCCCAGGCAAACTCCCAATGCGCCGTCATAGCGTCGAGTTTCAGCGCGTTGACGAGCGGGATCAAAGCTTCACCGCGACTTACGGCGGCGGGGTATGTCCCATGAAACGTATCACCATTGTCGAGAACCAAGACATTGCCAGGATTTTCACGACGCGCGGAATTTAACAGCGAAGCGATTCGCGCGTATCCTCCGAGCGTGGGGTAAGACGCTTTGCTTCCGCTCCAGACAAGCTCTGGATGGGGTTCCAGGTAGCCATGTGTGTCGTTGATCTGAATAACTGTCAGATTGCAGGATTGTGTCATTCGACCTCCGCTACGCTGGCGGAGCTTGCTTGGCTCCAATGTCTGCAATTACTTCCTGCAGCGCAGCGCGGACGCTTGCTGCAATTCCAGCGAGCTTGGGGTTCTCGATTGCTTGCATAGACGCTACCGGATCCACAGCTGAAATTTCAGTACGACCCGAATCACGCTCTTGCAGGACAACATTGCAAGGAAGCATGGTGCCGATTTTATCCTCAGCCTGGAGCGCTTGGTACGCCATTTTTGGGTTGCAAGCGCCCAGGATACGGTAAGGATGAAAGTCCACATCCAGCTTCTTCTTTAATGTTTGCTGCACATCAATCTCGGTGAGCACACCAAAACCATGTTTCTTCAAGGCTTCGGTAGTCGCAGAAACGGCGGCTTCCATCGGCAAATCGACAGTCTTAGAAAAATGGTAGCTCATGAGCGTTTCTCCAGGCGCGGTAAAATATGCGGGGTTAGCTTCGCTGTTAACGCCGTTCGACAGCTAAGGTTCACTGACATCGCGAATGGCTCGGGTCGAACGACAGCACGCCTACCACTAGCCGCGTTCAGTCGGCGGCAGCAGCACCGGCCGTCGCGGTGACTCCAGCCGCGACCGAGAGCTATTTCCTAGCTCGCCTTCGCACGATTCGTAGCACTCCCGTCCACAGTAGGTTCAACGGCTAAAGCTAACGCGCGGTCGATTGCAATCGCACCCGATCCGTTAAAGGCGAAATGAATCAACGCGCCAAGGATAGCTATATTCTTGAACAACGGCCCGGCGTGGCCGGGAGCCACGTGCAGCGTAATCGTAATCGGCACCAGAGTCATGAAAAGCGCGACGGACGACAGCCGGGTCATAAAACCGATAGCAAGCGCGACCCCGGCCGGAACGAAAATAGCTCCGGAAACCCAGAGCAAAACAGATGGATTGCCGATCGTGTTGATTGTATTTGCCCACGGCGATTCAGCTATCCGCTCAAGCATCTGACGATGCTCCACGAAATGTCCGAGCCCGCCAACGATGAAAATGAGGCTGAGGCAACCGCGAAAAATGAGGTCCGAGAAGCTTGAGTTTGTTTTCGAGAACCGCTGTAATTGCGCAATAAATGTCACTCTTCAATCTTTGAGATGAACGGCCCAGGCGCACGCCAATTAACGCTCTCGTTTATCGGCCAGAGGACAGGTACTTGGCGAGCGCTGCACCTGCCAACACCAGCACCACGATGACGACAATCCATGTGAGGCCCATGCCAAACATCATTCCTCCGCCTGTACCGTCCATCATTGTCTTGGGTCCTTCTGTTTAGATTGCACTAGTACGTCACGATCCGACTCACGCCGCGCTTTCGGTTTCGCCGCCCGCCTTTTGCATCGCCGGGAATCCACCGGCTACATGCGAGACGTTGGCGATACCGATGCTCTTGAGCGTCTTCGCAGCCAGCGCTGATCGGTTGCCGGAAGCACAATAGAGCACCAGCCGCTTGCCGCTGCTCAACGGCTTGACATGGGTTGGGCTGTTGGGGTCGGCATGGAATTCTAGGAATCCGCGTGAGGCATGCACCGATCCCTTGAGAACGCCAGTCTTGCGTCGCTCGTTGGTTTCCCGGACATCGACGAATACCACATTCGGGTCGTCCATCAGTTTCACGGCGGCGTCCGCCGAAAGCGTCTCGACCTCCGCCGTGGCCTCGGCGACGAGTTCTTTTGCGCTCTTAATGTTCATGGAGGTCTCCTTCATTCCAGGGCGCGCTTTCGAGCGCCCCAAGGGGGATTTTGAGATAACGCCGGCCGTTCGACTCTGGATCGGGCAGCCGACCGCCTCGAATGTTCACTTGCAGGGATTGCAATATCAGTTTCGGCATAGGCAGTTTCTTGTCACGAGTCTGCCGAAGCGCCACGAACTCAGCTTCGGTCTTCGCCTCTCTAAGGTGAATGTTTTCGGATTTCTGCTGTCCCACCGTACTTTCCCAGGCGGGCTGGCGCCCGCCTGGCATGTAGTCGTGTCCGGTGAAAACCTTGGTGTCCTCTGGCAACGCAAGAATCCTATGGATACTTCTCCAAAGTGCGTGCGCATCCCCACCCGGAAAATCGGCGCGTGCCGTTCCGAAGTCTGGTTGGAACAGGGTGTCATGAACGAAGATTGCATCTCCGACACCGTAGGCGATCGAGGCAAGCGTATGCCCCGGCGTAAACATCACCTCGACATCACAACTGCCGATTTTGAACCGCTCGCCGTCGACGAACAGCTTGTCCCATTGCGAGCCGTCGGTCGGGAAGGTGTCGGAGTAATTGTAGATTTCTTTCCAGAGCTTCTGCACTTCGACGACCTTTTCGCCGATCGCGGTCTGGACGCCCGTTTTGCCCCTGAGATAGGCCGCTGCCGAGAAATGGTCGGCATGCGGATGCGTGTCGAGAATCCATTCGAGCGTGTAGCCCTCGTTCCGCACATGATCGAGTAGCTCATCGGTCGACCACGTAGCTGTTGAACCGGACTTTTCATCAAAATCGAGAACAGGGTCGATGATGGCGCAGTGCCGGGTCTCGGGATCCGCGACAACGTACTGCACACTGAAGGTGCGTTTGTCGAAGAACCCCTTGACGATTGGACGCCCCTGCAACGCTGACTTCACCATGCAACCGTCCTTTCCTGGAGATAAGAGATGTTCAAGCCGCGAACAGCGTCACCGTTCCGCGCGCGACGACGTAGAGGCCGACCAGAATAACCAGGCCAGCGAACGTCAGATTGAGTGACCGCTTCCTTGCTGCGAGCGCTTTTCCGAACGCCACACCGGCGACGCCGCCAACCAGGCCGCCGAGAACGAACAGGCTGGCAATCGGCCAGTCGATCATTCCGGAGATTGCATAGCTCGCTGCAGTTGCTGCCCCGAATGCTGCGACGGCAACGAGAGAGGTGCCGATCGCCATCGTCAGGGGCATCCCGGTCGCAAGCATGAGGCCGGGCACGATCAGGAAACCGCCTCCAATTCCGAAGAAACCCGACAACAGTCCGACCGCAAAACCGATGCCCAGCAGCAGCGGTAAAAGCTCGCGTGCCGTTGTCATCGACAATCGCACCTCCGGATTCCCCGCCGTACTGCGGCTGCGCAGCATGGTGATTCCCACGATGATCATCAGCGCGCCGAACAGGACCAGGAGTTTCTGCCCATCGAGCGCTTTGGCCACCGTAGAGCCCGCAACCGCCCCGAACACGCCGGCTGACGCAAAGACGGCCGCACAGCGCCACTTCACATTTCCGGCGCGGGCATGGCTCACCACGTTGCCGAGTGCGCTCAGTGAGACCGCAATAGCACTTGTGCCGATAGCGACATGTGGCGACGTGACCCCGACAGCGTAAACCAGAAGAGGAACTGCGAGGATAGAACCGCCGCCCCCGACAAGGCCGAGCACCAGACCAACAATTCCGCCCGAAATCGTTGTCGAAATGCCGACGGGAAAGTCCATCATGGCTCAGCAACGCTCCCTGTTACGCCTGAGCCATTCGATTCCACGGAGCAAACGCGAGAATTCGGGCCATAACGCAGGTGCCGGTGCTCCCGGCGATGACCAGACCGGCGCCGACGAATCCCGATAGGGCGTAGAATCCCGGATGCAGCAGCGCGCCCAAACCAACGCCAAGAATCACGAGACTGCCTGCCGCGATCTGCACCTGCCGCATTATTTCGATCGGCCGGCGGGTATCCTTGAGAACCGGCAGCCCGGCCGCTTTCCAGGCGTTCAGTCCGCCACGTAGAATGTGTGCGTCGCCGCCGGCAGCGACCGCGAGCTTTTCCGCCGCTGCACCGGTTCGGCTTCCTGACCGGCAGTGAAAGATCAGCAGCTGCGCCTCGTGCCGATCCAGCGGAACGGTAAGGCGGGACAATGGAACAAGCTTGGCATTTGGGATACGCTCGCGCGCATGTTCGTCCGGTTCGCGCACGTCGATGAGCAAGGCCCCCTCTTCATTGATCAAGCGCAATGCTTCCTGTGGATCATGATGTGTGGTCATTTGTGTTTTCCTGATTTTCTGACCGGCTTACAAAACAGCCGATGAAGCGTCGCAAAAAGCTCTTCAATCCGCCCGTCCGCGATTCGGTACCAAACCGTGTGGGAATCTCGTCGAAACGTGACGATTCCCTCGTCGCGCATTTTCGCAAGATGTTGAGACAGCGCGGATTGGCTAATGCCGACTGCATCGACGAGGGAACCCACGGTCGCTTCGCCGTATTCGACCAGCTGGCAAAGAATCATCAACCGACGCTCGTTCGCGAGCGCACGGAGAATGCCCGCCACTTCCATGGCGCTTTTCTCAAAGTCCGCGAGATTCAGCATAGTCGTCACTATGTCACTTGCATTGCATTAGTAGTTGCTAATTTAGTGTGTTATGATATTAATTCAAGAGGCCTCGTGCAGATGCCAGTCCGGATACTCTATTCGCGTCACGGAAGGTGGCCGAAACAGGCCTTAAATGCGCGTTAGCCGCAAAGGGACGCCCGGTCGATATCTCGGATGACCGTTGGGTTCTTCTCCCGCGATTGAGCCCAGGGTTCTGATATAATATTAGATATTGCTAATTTTTCGGCCGCCATATCTGTTTCTCATCAGCACGTAGGCGTTCGAATGACATCCATTGAACCGCAGGCGTACCGATGAAATTCAACCGCCGATCCTTTCTTGCCGGTGCTGGGGTTATCGGCGCAGGCGCCTTCACGTCCTATTATGCCGATTGGACCGCGGCGGATGCGGCAGCGGAACGGCAGCCCCTGCGGATGCCTCCACTTATTGACGCGCGGAAAGAAGGCAACGCGGTTGCGCTACACGTGCAAGCGGGCACGACTGAATTCTTTCCGGGACGAGCGAGCGCTAGTCTCGGGTACAGTGGGAGCTACCTTGGTCCTTCAATCCGTGTCTATCAGGGGGACGACGTTGAGATTGCCGTGACCAACACGCTGAACGAAGACACCACGGTTCATTGGCACGGCCTTCTCATTCCAGCCGAACTCGATGGCGGACCCCACCGGATCATCACCGCTGGTAACGTTTGGCGTCCGGCGCTGCCTATTCGCCAGCCAGCCGCCACGCTGTTCTATCATTCCCACGTTCACGGGCGGACTGGAGTGCAGGTGTATTCCGGGCTGGCAGGCTTGCTGCTTGTTACCGATGAGGCCGAGCGGGCTCTTGCTTTACCCTCTGAGTACGGTGTCGATGACCTTCCCGTGGTCATTCAAGACAGGCAGTTCGCGGACGGGCTAATGGTGGTCCCGCAAGGAATGATGACGATGATGCAGGGACGTCGTGGCAATACCATCTTGTCCAATGGCACCCCGAACGCCACGGCGCGTGTTCCAAATCGATTGGTGCGTCTGCGGCTCGTAAATGGGTCTAATGCCAGAATCTATGACCTTTCGTTCAGCGACAATCGAACGTTTCACTGGATCGCAAGCGAGGGCGGTCTTCTCGATCGCCCCATCAGCGTCAGCTCGCTCACACTTGCGCCGGGCGAGCGCGCCGAGGTGTTGGTGGACTTTTCGAATGGCCAAGCCGTGTCCCTCAAGACGGCTCCGGACACCAACATGCCGATGATGACGGGACCGCTGGCAAAAGCACGCAATTTCGCGAAGGAAATTCTTGGCGGTCAGGGCGAGACAGTTTTGCAGTTTGACCCCGTTGGAGGCCATGGCGCGCCTAGCAAGATTCCAGAGCGCCTTGTGGAACGGCCGCGTGCGGATCCGTCGAAAGCCAACACACGACGCCGATTTGTTCTGAATATGGGGATGGGTGGAATGGGCATGGGGGGTATGATGGGCGGAGGGACGGACTCGGGTGGCGGCATGGTCATCAACGGCCGTCCGTTCGATATGAACCGCATCGACGAAAAAGTCCGGCTGGGTGATACTGAAATCTGGGAAGTATCGGGAGAGATGATGTCCCACCCCTTCCATATTCACGGAGTGCAGTTCGAGGTCCTTAGTCGCAACGGCGGCAAGCCGATTCTTCGCGACGCCGGTACTCGTGACACTGTAGTCATTAGAGCGCCGGTGGAATTGCTCGTGCATTTCAATCAGCCTGCCGAAATAGCGCCATTCATGTATCACTGTCATATCCTGGAGCACGAGGACAACGGCATGATGGGACAGTTTCGCACAATCTGACATCGATCGAATAGCTGCAACCGCCGTTCCATTCGATCCCTCTTGGCAGGGAGTGCATAGAAGCCCTTACCCGCCAAGATGGAACTTGCATCGCCGCTCATCGTTCCGTCCGGCCAATGACGGCCATCAATTCGGCGACCTTCTTTCGCTGGTCTACTTTGTCGCCACTCGCGATGGCGTGTTCGACCCAGTGGGAGACATGGTCTTTCAGGACTTCTTCCTCGACCCGCCGCAGCGCGGCACGGACCGCTGAAATCTGCGTGACGATGTCGATGCAGTAACGCTCCTCCTCCACCATCCTGGAAAGGCCGCGCACCTAGCCTTCGATCCGGCTGAGGTGTTTTTGACAGGGCTGGTCCGACAGGGCAAGCTGCTCGATTACGTTTATGTTCCTACCTCTATTCGGCTCTCGCCTGGATGCCTGCCAGCCCTCTACGGCAGCAGCAGTATGCAGGCGACGATAAACGCCGCGAGAATTGCCGAGATAGAAGCGGCTAAAGGCCATGCCGCCGTCAGCAAGCGGCTTATCGAGCAGGTCGCCCACGGTGGCTCCCAGTGGCCGCGTAAGGATGAACGCACTCCAGAACAGCAGGGTGCGTGATACATTTGTATAGAAATAAGCTCCAGCAATCACGACAAGACCGGCACCGAATACGAGCGCACCCCTTTCATAACCGAGCCCGGTCGTGTCAGCCATCCAATCACCGAGCGCCGTACCCAGGTTTGAGAAAACAGAATAGCGCCCCAGTAGAACATCTCGATCTTCGGCGAAATTCACGGTGTCGACGGATACCGAGCCGGCCGACCAATACCAAACGCCTAGGGCTGCCATGAGGAACAGGAAAAGGATCGATGCGCCGCCGGCATAACCGATGCCGAGCGATCGGTCCGCAAAATCGGCCATGGTGGACCCCGCGGTCGTGGTTGCAACGATTACGGCCAATAAAGGAACGGGTGGAATTTCTTCGCGGATACCTGTGCGGCGATGGCTGCAACGAAGATGCTGATAAAAATCGCGCTGCCGATTGCGTAGCCAAGATGCATCGACATTAAGACGGCATCACCGGCAGTTTCGCCGAGCGTCGTGGCGGCGACCTTGATGATCCAAAAACCCAAAGTGACTACCGGAACTTTGCTTGCATGAAGATCGATAACACTGACTGTTTTGCGAGGAGCTTCCATTATTTGATCAACCTTGTCGTTAATCCGGGAACCGTAGGCCAAATTTTGTCGCACCTATTCCGCTGCGCAACGTGACTAACCGAAGCGCGAACGTCTGGATGCAAGTGCCTGAGAACAGTTAGCCCGACAGAGTTAGGAGCGAATTAGCCCGCCGCCTTGACAGGAGCCCGAAGTGATCATGACCCGGGAAGCATTCGCTGCATGATCCGGTCGCGCAAGACGAAGACATGTATGAGGGCTGCAATAACGTGAATGCCGATGGCGATGAGCAGTCCCCATTCGGCTGTTTGATGCCAGCCACCGATCAGGCGGCCAGCGACGGATTCGGGAGCGGTCAGCATCGGCAGCGGCACAGCGAAAAAGAATGATATCTGCCAGCCCCTAAACGATGCAAAGAACCAGCCTGTCACGGTGGTTGTAAAGACCAATCCATAGAGAAGCCAATGAACGTTCTCTGACATGAGACGCTGCCAGCGCGGCAGCGTATCCGCCGGTGCGACAGGGTGGAACAGACGCCATACAAAGCGCAAGACGATCAGCATCAGGATGATAAGCCCGATCGAGATGTGCAAAGTCATGGCTTTTCCGGGCGTCGCGCCCCGCCGAATGTCGGGCATCAGCCAACCGATCGGGAACTGGACCAGGAGGAGCGCCACGATCATCCAATGGAAGACCTTGGCGGTATTTCCGTAGCTGAGTTGTTTTGTCATTCGGCAATCTAAGTCTCAATGAGAAGGAATGGATCGCAGTCTCAGTCTGCCTTCTTCTCGGCCTTCTCCGCCGCTTCGACGATATCCCCGTCGGTGAACAGAATGCCCTTGAGAATCTCTCGCCACTCCTTCTTGCGTCGAAGTAGAAATTCCAGGTCCATGCCGAAATGCTTGAACTCCTCCTTTTGAGCATTTTCCATGATCGCACGGGCTTCCTTGTCCTTCTCAAGTGAAATTCGCTGCTCATACCAGCCGATTGCCTCGGCTTCTTCGACCAGCCCGGTGATCATCCGCGCAAAGGTGCGTATCTCCGAGGAGAGTTCGGCAGCGGGCTCATGATATTGTTCGGTGGCCATACTCTGTTCCTATGATTGTTCGTTGGAGTCGATTTTTGGCCGCATCAGGGGTTGCATTGGTTTATGCAGATCCGCGAAGACGGCGTGCCGTAACGCTGAAAAGAGGGATTGATCGCAGCGGCGTACCCCCTATACACGATTTAGAATCATTCTAAATAGAAAAAATGGGTGCGTCGTGAAGAAATTTTCCGATCTGTCTGAGCGCGAAGTTTTGGCCGTCGCCATTTCCGGCGAAGAAGAGGACAGCCGCATTTATATGAGCTTCGCCGAAGATCTCAGCGAGCGCTATCCGGAGTCTGCCAAGCTGTTCGAGGTGATGGCAGAGGAGGAAAAAGGCCATCGTCATCTGCTGCTCGAAATGTACGAAAAGAGCTTTGGGCCGAATCTGCCCCCTATTCGGCGCACCGACGTGAAAGGCTTCCTGAGACGCCGTCCGGTTTGGTTGACGAAGAACTTGTCGCTCGACGTCGTCCGCAAGGAGGCGGAGATCATGGAGTTCGAAGCGCAGCGCTTCTATTCCAAGGCAGCGGAGCAGGCTACCAACGTGGGAGTCCGAAAGCTCTTGGGGGACCTGGCGGAAATCGAGAAAAGCCACGTAAGCCTGGCGGCAAAGCTTACCGACAAGATTCTCACGCCGAATGTCCGCGAGGAGGAGGACAGGACACGCAAACGCATGTTCGTCCTTCAATATGTGCAGCCCGGCCTCGCCGGTCTGATGGATGGTTCGGTCTCGACTTTGGCGCCGCTTTTCGCTGCAGCCTTCGCCACCCATCACAACTGGCAGACGTTCCTGGTAGGTTTGGCGGCATCAATCGGAGCCGGTATCAGCATGGGCTTTGCGGAAGCGCTGTCGGACGACGGCTCATTGACCGGGCGCGGCTCGCCATGGTTGCGCGGGGGGATCTGCGGGCTAATGACGACGCTGGGAGGACTGGGTCACACGATCCCCTATCTCGTTCCCGACTCCTGGCAGAACGCGTTTTGGATCGCAACCGCCATCGCCGGTGTCGTCGTATTCTTCGAGCTTTGGGCGATCGCATACATCCGGGCCCGATACATGGACACGCCGTTCCTCCAAGCCGTTTTCCAGATTGTGCTCGGAGGCGCGATTGTGCTTGCGGTCGGCATTCTTATCGGAGCCGCCTAGTGTCGGCGTGAAGTGAGCATACCCGCCACCCTCGTCAGCACGGGTGAAGACGCTCGGGCGATAGCCGCCGCGGCATTTAAGCGGCGATCAAGGACGGAAATCGTCCAAAGCCTGGTGGCGGGTGCCGTGTGACACAGGGTTTGTTCGCGAGATTGGTCGCGGACGCATCTCCAGCTTGATTGACAGCAATCAGATGCCTCTAATCGCTATCGACGGTTTGTCGTTTGACGGAAGCAGCATATGCGAATTCTGCTAATTGAGGACGACCCGATGATCGGCAAAAGCCTGGTCCGTGCGTTGCGCGATCAAGGCATGTCCGTTGATTGGACAACGAGCGACATTGAGGGCGAAGAAGCATTGGCCGTCGGAGGCCACGCGCTGGTGCTGCTGGATCTGGGGCTGCCTGGCAAATCAGGACTGGATGTTCTCAGGACCGCGCGAGCGGCCGGAAACAAAATTCCTGTCGTCGTGCTGACGGCTCGCGACGACCTGGACAACAGGATCGCTGGTCTGGACCTGGGAGCCGACGACTATATCACCAAACCATTTGAAGTACGCGAACTCGTCGCACGAATGCGCGCCGTCATGCGAAGGCAAAGCGGTTCCGCCAGATCGGTGCTCGAAGCAGGTGGGATTACATTAGATATGGAGACTCATGAAGTGGCCTTCCGAGGCAACCACGTCCTGCTTCCCGCTCGCGAATTCGCGCTGATGCGAGCTCTGATGGACAGACCCGGCGCTATCCTGTCTCGCGAACAGATCGAGAAGCGGCTCTACGGCTGGGGCGAGGAAGCGGAAAGCAATGCGGTCGATGTCTTGATCCACTCGGTCCGCAAAAAATTTGACAAAGACATCATCCAGAATGTCCGGGGGATGATCATCAAGACCTCGCCATGAACTCCTTACGAAACACTGCGCTTGTGTGGATGACCTCGCTCCTGACAGTCGTGGGGATATTAGCAGTCGTGATTTCGTATCAACTGGCGCGAAACGAGGCCGCAGGCTTCCTCGACAGCCAGCTACGTCAGATCGCACTCAACGCCGGCCAGGGATTGGTCGCCGACGCGGCACCCCCGGCAGTCTACGATCCGGAGGACGACTTCGCTATTCAGATATGGGACGCTCCGGCAAAGAAGATCAGAAATTCTTCCGGCGGAATAGAGGTGCCTCTTCAGGCAAGTCCGGGCTTTGCGACAATTTCGGCAAGCGGCGAAGAGTGGCGAGTCTACATTGGGCGATGCCCGACGTACCGTGCAGGTCGCACAGCGCATGGTCGTTCGACAGGAGCTCGCCGAGAGCGCTGCGATCGCCCGCGGCCGCGCCGATCCTGACCGTTATTCCGTTGACCTGGCTCGTTATTGGCTAGTCGCTTGGCGGCGTAATGGGAAGTTGGCGCAGCTTGCGCAGGCGATCGCCGATCGCGGCGGCGATAGCAAGGAACCTCTCTCCGTCGAGGGAGTGCCGAGGGAGGTGAGGCCCCTGGTTGACGCGATGAATATTTTGATTGGGCGTTTGCAAATCGCGCTCGATCAACAGCGGCGCTTCGTTTCCGATGCCGCCCATGAATTGCGGACGCCCCTGACGGCACTACAGCTTCAGATCGAGAACTTGTGGAACGATGCCCCCGTTGGCAAAACCGGGCAGGCAGCTTTGGAATTGGGCAACGGGATCCGCCGCGCCTCGGTCCTGCTGGAACAACTTCTCCGGATGGCGAGGTTCGAAGCACCTGTCGGGCTGGAGCATTGGGCACGGATCAGCTTGTCGGGCCTCATAACCGAATGCGTGGCCGACCAGATGGCGATCGCGACCGGCAAGGAGATCGATCTAGGCATCGTTGCGCGGGATCCCGTTGAAATCTCGGGCGCGCCGAGCGACTGAAGATTCTTTTTGGAAACCTTCTGAACAACGCAGTCCGCTACACTCCGCGCGGCGGGATGATCGACGTCTCGGTGCGATTTGCGCATGGCAACGCCGTTGTGGAGTTTGTGGATTCCGACTACGGGGTGGCGGAGAGCGATTTGCCTCGCCTTTTCGATCGATCTTTTCGGGCGGCTCCGGCTGAAATCGATGGCAGCGGATTGGAGCTTGCGATCGTGCACGCGATCGCCAGGCGTCACGGATGGGTCGTGACGGTCGAAAACCGGACCGATCGATCGGGCATGATCGCGCGGGTCACCGGGCCAGGCTTCCTCATTCCCTCCTAAGTCTTCGCGACTACTTTGGGCCAGTAAGTCCATCCTTGCTGATGGATCGCTATTGGAATTCTCCGTGATGTTCGAAGCGTTGACCGATCGCCTTTTCGACGCAATCGCGGCAGCGTCAACGCTTGCAGGAGGGAGCCTCACCTTCGCAATGTTGTGGGCTCAATCTGCTGTGTATCTCGGTCCGTGCCCTGCTCGTCCTCCTCTGGATTTTGGGGCGCACGCCGAGCGGCGGGCTGCCGTCGATGCCGGCTTTTCGTCGCTTCTGGCGTTGACGACGGCGGTCATCGTCTCGTCCGTATGGATGCATCCTCGTCCCTTCACGGTTCTGCCAATCCGCAACTATCTCAATCACACTCCGGACAGTTCCTTTCCAAGCGATCACGGCACCCTGTTATTCGCACTGGGCTTCGCACTCTTGATATCCACATCCAGGCCAGGTCGTCAGTTTGGATCTCTGGCTGTGGTTCTGGGCGTCTCGGTGGGCTGGGCTCGAATCTTTCTCGGCGCTCACTATCCATTGGATATTGTTGGCGCTGCCGTGGTAGCCGCGATAGCCGTATTGGTCGTTGCATCGCCCGGGGGGCCGCACAATTGGCGCACGCCTGACCGTTTGGGGGGAGCATCTTTTTGGCTGGTCGATCGCTAAGAATCTACGGCAACGCTTTTAAAAATCGACGTCCCGTCTTCGATCTGAAACTGTTTGGCATGTCAAATGAACGATAAGCGGACTGCATCGCGACATCGCGTTTTCAAAGCGGGGAAAATAGCATTTGATGGTGGTGTGATCGATTGCACCGTTCGCAACCTTTCAAAAACCGGCGCGGCGTTGGAAGTCGAGAGCCCCGTCGGCATTCCTCACAAATTCACCGTGGTGATCGAATCGGATCGCATCCGGCGGGGTTGCCATGTCGTTTGGCGGAAGGAGCGGCGCATTGGCGTCATGTTCCACAACGACCCGGAAAACTGAAATATGGTTCGCGCGGAAGCCCTTGCCGTGTGGAACAAAGTTGAATTTCAAGCAATGTCTAAATGCCTTTTCGATGAGTCCCTCATTTTCTCCTAACAATTGATGGCTACAGATCCCTGACGGTGGCGACTTACGGCATCCAGGAAATCCACACGTCACAGCTTGCGAACAATCTATCCCGCGCGACCTTGATCGGACTTACTCTTCTGACCGCGACCGCTTCGTCCGCCATGGGCGGCAGCAGCTTCGCAAAGGAAGCTGCGATCACCCTCGATCAGGCCCGCGCCGCCGCGACGAAGGCGCAGCCGGGCACAATTCTCGATCAGGAGCTCGAGCACCGCAAGGGCGGCTCCGGCTTGCGTTACTCCTTCGACATCAAGGTCGGGGCGATCACCCACGAAGTTGGCATCGACGCCAAAACCGGAACCGTTCTGCAGAACTCGGCTGAAAAGCGATGATGTGACGCGGTCGACCATTCGGAGACAGGATCATGACCCGTGCAAGCCCCTCACGGCCCCATTCCCTCGCTATAGCCGGCATTCTCGCCGCGAGCCTGGGCCTGGGACCACATATTATGACAACTGCGATGGCGGAGGATACCGTGATCGCTCCGGAGAAGAATCCCCGGGCGACATTCCAGACAGTCAGGTGTTCATCGAATATCGCTCGCCGCTCGGGTTCACCATCAAGGTACCGGAGGGTTGGGCGCGTCGTGAGACAAAAAGCGGCGTCACGTTCAGCGACAAGTACAACACGGTGCGGACGACAATTGAAGAACACGTTGAACCGCTCACGATTGCCGTTGTGAAAAACGAATTGACGGCTCAACTCGAGATGTCCGGTAAGGCGGTACGAATCTCGGGGGTCACATTAACGAGTGTTCCTTCGGGGCCGGCCATCGTCATCTCATACGCTTCGAATTCGGATGCAAATCCGGTGACCAACAAGGCGATCCGCCTGGAGAACGAACGTTACTTCTTCTGGAAGGGCGGTAAGCTTACCACCTTGACTCTGTCGGCGCCATACGGCGCGGACGACGCCGATCAGTGGCTCCTGATGGCGAAGAGCTTTAGGTGGCTCTGATGATAACGACCACGACGACGCAAAGCTGCGAATATCGTTGCAACATCGTCTGCGTCGTTTGGCGACCGCAAGGCTTCGCGACGCTGGCCGTTCGCCGCGCGATGAGAGAGCTGCAAACTGAACAATCAATGGGGCGCATCCTATGATCGCGATGGAAAATCAGCGTGTTTCGACCATGCTCAACAAGGTTCCGGAAATCACTATCTCGTTCTGGATCATCAAGGCCCTGGCCGTGACCGTCGGCGAGACGGCCGCCGATTTCCTGAACACAAATCTGGGTTTTGGACTCACGGTCACCTCGTGGATTATGAGTGCGTTTCTTGCCGTCGCACTGATCGTACAGTTCGCGCGCAAAAAATATGTCCCGTCGATCTACTGGATCTCCGTCGTGCTCATCAGCGTCGTCGGCACCTTGATTACAGACAATCTCGTCGACAACCTCGGCATCAGTCTCAAGGCGACCACGCTCTTTTTCGGCATGGCGCTGCTCGTCACATTCGCCGTGTGGTATGCGGTTGAGCGAACACTGTCGATCCATACAATCTATACGACGCGCCGCGAAGCGTTCTACTGGCTCGCTATTTTGCTCACCTTCGCTCTCGGCACGGCGGGCGGGGATCTCACAGCAGAAGGGCTGGGGCTGGGTTACGCACAGGCGGGACTCATATTCGGCGCGCTAATCGCGGTCGTCGCATTCGCCTACTATTTCCTGAAGATGGATGCGGTTCTGTCATTCTGGCTCGCCTATATTCTGACCCGCCCGTTGGGAGCTTCGTTCGGCGATCTGCTTTCGCAGCCGCTCGACAAGGGCGGACTGGGGCTCGGCACGACGCTCACCAGCGTGATCTTCTTCGTATGCATTTTCGGCCTCATTGTTTTTATGACTATCAGACATGGCAATCGCGGATCGTCCTATAAAGCATCCGGTAAAAGCTGAAGTTTGCATTCAGATCCGGCGACCTTCAAACGAGCACAAGTTCGTTTGGAGGTCGCCGGATTCGTGCAGGGCCTGGTGTTCGTGTCCTCCGGCGATAGCCATTGGCTTGAGTATGGGTCGGATTCCGCGATCCATCCGCGATCAGAGACAGACGGGAGTCTGCGAGCAGCCGAACCCCTTATTCGCCACTAAGTCCCGACGATTATGTTTTCGAACGGGCACCTCGCACGAGAAACCGACATGTCTCAAAAACAATGTGAATCCGGATCGCGCCAATGGTGCATCCAAAAGGTCAGAACGACCGCCGGAGGAGGGCTTTGATGGCGGCTATTCAGGCCTTCGACCTCTATCGCTTCTTTCACACGCGCGACTCCGAAACGTTGGCTTTGCGCGGCGTAAACTTGCGGATCGAGGCAGGAGAGATGATTGCCATGGTCGGGCCCTCCGGGAGCGGAAAGTCGACGTTGCTGTCCTGTCTCGCGGGGCTCGACGAGCCAGACGGCGGATACGTCGAGCTCTCCGGCGAGCGCCTCACAACACTCCGGCCCGAAGCCGTGCGGGCGAGCCGCCGAGCGGAGGGCATCGGCATTCTGATGCAGCCCGGAAACTTGTTTCCGACTTTGTCCATTGCCGACAACGTCAGGCTGCCGATGGCCATGATCGGCAAACCGAACGCGGCAAGGATTGGAGCGCTCTTGCATGACGTCGACCTCACAGACCGCCAGCATGCCCGTCCAGGCCATTTGTCAGGTGGCGAAGCGGCGCGAGCCGGATTGGCCGTCGCTCTGGCCACCTCCCCGCGCGTTCTTTTTGCCGATGAGCCCACAGGGCAAGTCGACGCCGCGGCAGAGGAGCGCGTGCTGGATCTTCTTGGCAGACAACGCGCGGCCGGGACTGCAATTTTGATTGCGACACATAGCCAGGCGCTCGCCGGACGGGCGGACCGGGTCATTCGCCTCGAAGACGGACGTATTGTCGATGTCTAAATCATTCATCCAAGCGATCGACGTCGCCAGGCAGTTTCGGCAGGCCAACAGAACTGTCGAAGCCCTGCTTCCTGCCTCATTCGTCGTCCGGTCTGGCGACCGGATTGCCCTCGTCGGTCCCTCCGGCAGCGGGAAGTCAACGCTGCTGCACCTGATGGCGGGACTCGACACAACGACTGGCGGAAAGCTGGCCTGGCCTGAACTCGGTACGCGCAGCGGGCTGCGCCCGAGACGGATCGGAATGGTGTTTCAAACGCCGGGCCTTATCGCGCACGACGCTTTGCCGCCCGATCCGGGCGCCGCCTTCATTCAGGCGCAGCAAACCGCCAATAATTTCGAGGCGCGCGTCGCCAACAATCTCGTCGCTCGATTGGATGGCGCGCGCAGTGACGCCCTCTACGCCAAGGTGCTGTTCCTGTTTCTTGGTCTTCCGGGGGTCACGCTCGCAATCCTTTTGACTCTGGCGGTGGCGATGTCGGGGACGGAGCTGCGGCAGCGCGAGCAGGCGCTTTTGCGAACCCGGGCGCATCGCTGGCGCAGATATTGCGGTTGGCAGGCGCCGAAGCGCTGACCATCGGAACCGTCGGAGTGGTCCTCGGCATCGCTCTCGCCGGTCTCGTGGCCTGGACCTCATGGCGGGTGACGGACGCGCGCCTTATCGCGCCCTACTTCGCTCTGGCGGCCGCAGTCGGTTTCGCGCTCGCCATCGCGGCGTTGTCAGCACGCTCACCACATAGGCCAGCGCAAACATAGAGGCGAACGTGACCGGCATCCACCGCCAGCCTGCCGTTTCACGCCAGATGGCGAGCGTCGACGCGCATTGCGGCGAAGATATACCGCGCCAGCAGTGAAAACGCGGTCGCTAGACATCACTTGAAGAGCTATGAATGCAACAGGTGTTGCATTGAACTGACTACTCAGATATGCAACAGGTGTTTCAGCGGAGAGATATCTCATTCCAATTCAATGGCTTCTTTTCTTGGGGCAACTTCCTGCCGCTCCGTCCAGCGGGCGGGTTGCGCTGTGGAGACGCCTTCGCGCTGCCGGTGCTGCCAGCGTGCTGAATGGGGCGTGGGTCCTACCTGTTACGGACGAGCACAAACTGCTTTATGCCCAGCTCGTCGAGATAGTACGCGCGCAGGGCGGCAGCGCCACCGTCTTTGCAACCACTGCAACCAGCGAAGAAGAAGAGCAAGCCATCGTTGCCCGGTTTCAGGCGGACCGAGCACGCGAATACGACGAGTTCTCCGAGCGCTCCGGCGAATTTTTTGCCGAGATCGAAAAGGAGACGCGTCGTCGGAAATTCACGTTTGCAGAACTTGAAGAGATCGAGGACGACCTCGACAAGCTTTCTGCGTGGCTCGCCAAGATCAAGGCGCGCGACTTTTTTCCCAATGCTCGGATACAGGCGGCGAAGGAAACGCTAGAAACCTGTGGCGCCACCTTGCGAACCTTTGCCGACGAGGTCTATGCGCAAGAGGGCGTTGTAGACGCGACTGAGGTCAGCACTGGTTCGCTGGATTCCGACATTCCGAATTCTTCTCTCAAGAAGCGCGAGAGACCCCGGCATGGCTGACCACGTTCTGACGACCTCGATGGCGCTTCGAAACCTGCCGCGCGGAATCTGGGCGCTCGGGTTCGTATCGATGTTCATGGACCTCTCATCCGAGATGATCCACGCTCTGCTTCCCGTCTATCTCGTCACCATGCTCGGAGCCTCGGCGCTCACGGTCGGGCTCATCGAGGGTCTTACCGAAGCGACGGCGATGATCACCAAAATCTTCTCCGGCGCGCTGTCTGATTGGTTGGGCCGCCGCAAGCTGCTGGCCGTTATCGGCTACGGGCTTGCCGCCCTTACCAAGCCAATCTTCCCGCTCGCGACTACGATTGAGTGGGTCGTGACTGCTCGCTTCCTCGACCGCGTGGGAAAGGGTATTCGCGGGGCACCGCGCGACGCGTTGGTGGCCGATCTCGCGCCCGCTCCGTTGCGAGGAGCAAGCTTCGGCTTGAGACAATCCCTCGACACGATCGGGGCCTTCCTCGGTCCCCTCGCCGCAATCGGGCTTATGCTTTTCACCGGCGATAATTACACCGCGGTGTTCTGGATCGCGGTCATCTCCGCGTTCATCGCGTTTGGCCTGATGGCGTTCGGGGTGAAGGAGCCGGAACGCGCCATTGACGCTGCGGCAAGACCCAAGCCGCACTTCGCCGATGTCTGGCGGCTCTCAGGGCCATTCTGGGCCGTGGTAGCGGTTGCGGTGGTGCTGACACTGGCCCGGTTCAGCGAAGCCTTTCTGGTTCTGCGGGCTCAGAATGTAGGTCTCGCGATTGCGATCGTACCCGTCGTCATGGTCGTTATGAACATTGCTTACGCATTCGCGGCTTACCCCGCCGGCGTACTGTCCGATCGGTTCGGGCGTCAGGGCGTCCTGATCGTCGGCGTCGCCACACTCGTGGTCGCCGATCTGCTCCTGGCACTCACGACGTCAGTGCCCATCCTTTTGTTCGGCGCGGTGTTTTGGGGCCTGCACATGGGCCTGACCCAAGGGCTGCTTGCAACGCTGGTGGCGGACACCGCGCCTGCCGATCTGCGCGGAACCGCGTTTGGAGTGTTCAACCTCGCGAGCGGGGTGGCCATGCTCGTCGCCAGCGTGGTCGCCGGAGCGCTCTGGGATGTCTACGGACCGATCGCGACTTTCCTGGCCGGCGCGACTTTCACCGCCATCGCTTTGGCCGGCCTGCTCGCTCTACGAAAGCAATTCCGGTTCAGACAACACTTCATCAGCTTAGAGCAATCGGAAACTGTCGATGGATGTGAGCATGGCCGGTAGCGAGCACAAGAATCCCAGTGGACCTAGGCGTCGAATCGTCCGGCTTCTGGCTATTCTGGCGGCGATCGGAGGTGTTGGCGTGCTTGTGGTCTGGGGTTTCCTCGCCGGACGCGGCGAGGCAACGATGGAAGCCGAGCGAGAACGTCCGGTCAAAGCGCCCTTACGCGTGTCGACCGACGGCCGGGGTCAGCCCGTCGTGACCCTCGACGCCGCAACGCGTAGGCAGAGCGGAGTCGATGTCACCAAACCAAAGCCGACGCAATACCAGGAGCAAGTCCGCGCCTACGGAACAGTGCTTGACCTCGACAAGCTGGTTACGCTGGACAACAATTATGTAACCGCCGTCGCCCAGCTTCAGAGCGCTCAGGCCAGGATCGTTGCATCGAAGGCGGCTTTCGAGCGCGCGCAGGCCCTTTCCAAGGACAACATCACAACTGTGGCGCAGCTACAATCGGCCCAGGCCACATTCGGTGCGGATCAAGCCGGAGTCGCAACGGCAGAAGCCCAGGTCAAAACGCTAAAAGCAACGGCGCTGCAGGAGTGGGGAACGGTCATCGGCAAGGCACTCATCGAGGGCGGCCCGCTGGTGACGCGTCTGATCGAACGTCAGACTTTCCTCCTCCAGATCACGCTGCCGCCTGGGACGTTCATAACGGCGGCACCGAAGGCGACGGTTCAATTCGGCGCAAGCGCCTCGCGCCATCAAGTCGATTTTGTCTCGCCCGCCACGCAAACGGACCCAAAGATCCAAGGCCTGAGTTTTTATTATGCGGCCGATGCCGCGAGCAATCTGTTGCCAGGAATGAACGTCCTTGCGTTCCTGCCGTCCGGTGCTCCCATCGATGGAATTGAAATTTCAGCCTCGGCCGTGGTGTGGTGGACGGGGCGGGCATGGATCTATCTGCGCACTGGCGCGGACACGTTCACGCGCCACGAAATTCCAACCGATATGCCCGCGCCCGGAGGCGGCTTCATCGTTTCCGTCAAGAGCCTCCCACCCACTCCGGAGATTGTGACCCAGGGAGCACAGATCTTGTTGTCCGAAGAATTCCGCGCGCAGATCCAGGTCGGCGAGGACAACAAATGACGCCGGCAACCCCCGGTCCCTCAGCCCCGTCGGGCTTGCAAGCGAATGTGATCGGCTTCGCGATCCGCTTCCGCGGCATCGTCGTGGCGTTGGCGTTGCTGCTGCTCGGCTACGGCATCCTCTCGGTTATTCGCGCGAAATATGACGTTTTCCCGGAGTTCGCACCGCCCCAGGTCGGCATCCAGACCGAGGCGCCCGGCCTTACGCCAGAACAGATCGAGGTCCTCGTCACCCAGCCGATCGAGAATGCCATCAATGGTGTCCCCGGCGTGCAATCGTTGCGGTCCACCTCGATCCAGGGGCTCTCCGTCATCACAGTTATCTTCGCGCCCGGAAGTGACATCTATCGGGATCGGCAAGTGGTGGCCGAGCGTCTGGCGGTCGCCGCACAACAGCTCCCGGCGGGGACGGGGCCGCCGGGAATGACGCCGCTGACCTCCTCGACGAGTACCATCCTTGTCGCCGGGCTCACCTCCGACACACACTCGCTGATGGATTTACGCACTATCGCCGATTGGACGCTGCGCCTGCGGCTTCTCGCCGTGCCGGGCGTCGCCAAGGTCGCGGTGTTCGGCGGCGATCTTCGTTCGCTTCAGGTTCAGGTCCATCCGGACCAGCTCATTCGCTATAATCTCACCCTCACCGACGTTCTGACCGCGGCGAAGAAGGCGACCGGCGTGCGCGGTGCGGGCTTTATCGACACAACCAATCAACGCATCGTCTTCCAGACCGAGGGCCAGTCACTCCAGGTGGAGGATGTTGCTCACACTGTTCTGCTGAACCAGGGCGCTTCGAGCGTGCTTCTCGGCGACGTCGCCGAGGTGGTCTATGCGCCGGAGCCGCCGATCGGCGGCGCGACGATTATGGGCCAGCCCGGCGTAATGTTGAATGTCTCGGGGCAATACGGGGCCAATACGGTCGAGGTGACCCAGCGCGTCGAAGAGGCGCTGGCGAGCTTGCGGCCGGGGCTGGAGAAGGCCGGTATTAAATTTCACGGCGATCTTTTTCGCCCGGCCAACTTCATCGATACGGCCACCAACAATGTCCGGGACTCGCTGGTTCTTGGTGGCATCCTCGTCATTGTGGTGCTGTTTCTGTTCCTGTTCGATCTACGCAGCGCAGCGATCGCCTGCACGGCGATCCCGCTGTCGCTGCTTGCCGCCGTCATTATCCTCGACGCTTTGGGGCAGAGCCTGAACACAATGACCTTGGGCGGGCTCGCGATCGCCATCGGCGAAGTGGTTGATGATGCGGTAATCGGCGTTGAGAACATCGTCCGGCGTTTACGCGAGAACAGGCGTTTGCCGGAACCTCGACCGGTGGGCCGGGTCGTACTCGACGCCTCGCTCGAAGTGCGCGGCGCTGTCATTTATGCGACCTTCGCGGTTATCCTTGTCTTCTTGCCCGTGCTGACGTTGCCAGGTCTCGCCGGCCGGTTCTTTGCGCCGCTCGGCATGGCCTATATCTTCGCCATTCTCGCATCGCTTGTCGTGGCACTGACGGTGACGCCGGCGCTCTCGATGCTGCTGCTCACCGGCCGCGGACGAGGAGGCGAAGGCGCGGGTGCGGTCGCGCATGATAGAGAGCCGCCCGTCGTTCGCTGGACGCGCGGGCGTTATGAGCGAATTTTGCGCGGTATCGCCATCCATCCGCGGACGGCGATCGCCGCCGCTCTGGTTTTTACCGTGGCCGGTTGTGCCGCCCTTCCGTTCTTTGGTAGCGCCTTCCTGCCCGAACTCAAGGAAGGGCATTTCATTCTTCACATGTCGGCTGTGCCCGGCACCTCGATTGCCGAATCCGAGCGCCTCGGCGCGCTTGTGACCAAGGCTCTGATCGCTCTGCCGGTGGTGCGCTCGGTCGCCCAGCACATCGGCCGCGCCGAGAAAGCCGACGACACCGCAGGCACGCATGAAAGCGAGTTCGAAGTCGACCTCAAATCCGGATTATCGGGCGACCAGACGGAAGGAGCGCAGGCCGACGTACATAAAGCGCTCCGCGGGTTCGCGGGAGTCAATTTCGCGGTAACGCCATTCCTGACCGAGCGCGTAGAGGAAACCTTGTCGGGCTACACGGCTGCCGTCGTCGTCAACATCTTCGGCGACGATCTCGACACGCTCGATCGCGCGGCACGGGACGTCGCGCGTACCGTTGGGGGTATCCAGGGTGCGGCGGACGTGCAATTGCAATCGCCGCCTGGCATGCCGCAGTTGACCATTCGACTCCGGAAAAAGGACGTGGAGCGCTGGGGCTTCGATGCGGTGGACGTCCTCGATTTGGTCCGCACCGCCTATCAGGGCGATGTTGTGGGCCAGAGCTATGATGGCAACCGGGTTTTCAACGTCATCACGGTGCTTGACGCCGAGAGCCGCAATAGTATCACCAAGGTCGGTGACCTCGCGCTACGCGCCCCGAGCGGCAGCTATGTGCTTCTCAAGCAAATCGCGGACATATACGAAACCGCCGGGCGCTATCAGGTATCTCATCTCGGCGGCCGACGTCTCCAAACGGTGACGGCGAACGTTGCCGGCCGTGACGTCGCCTCGTTCGTGCGGGATGCTCAGGCCGCGGTCTCTGCCAACGTAGAACTCCCGAGCGGGGGCTACGTGGAATTCGCCGGTTCGGCGCAGGCGCAGGCGCAATCCCGGCGCGACCTGCTGATTCATTCGTCGATCGCCGCAATCGGCGTGGTGCTGCTGCTGTCGATCGTAACGCGCAACTGGCGAAACCTGCTGCTCGTTCTCGTCAATCTGCCCTTCGCGCTCGTTGGTGGCGTGCTGGCGGTATTTGCGACCGGAGGCGTACTCTCACTCGGTTCGATGGTTGGTTTCGTGACACTGTTCGGAATCACGCTGCGCAACTCGATCATGATGATCTCCCACTATGAGCATCTGGTCGAAACTGACGGCATGCTTTGGGGTCTCGAAGCTGCAATCAAAGGCGCCGGCGACCGGCTGACGCCGATCCTGATGACCTCGCTCGTTACTGCGCTCGGTCTCCTGCCTCTCGTGATCGGAATGGGAGATCCAGGCCGTGAGATAGAAGGCCCCATGGCGCTCGTGATCCTGGGAGGCCTGCTGACCTCGATGGCCCTGAATTTGCTTGTCTTACCCACCCTAGCCCTGCGCTTCGGGCGGTTCGAGTCGGCCGTCGATGAACTCGGCGGCGGTTCGCCTGAATTGGCGAAACAAAACTCGAGCTAATATCTTACCAGTACCCGCAGCCGAATGTTTCCGGAACGAGCGAACTCATCGGCCATCTGGTGCTCTCGACCCCCGCAATGAGCGCGATCGATGCATTGTCGAGCCACGTCGAGCCGGATGAAAAGGCCAAACATTCCGGCGGCTACCCGTCCTCTGAATATAACGACAATATCGACGCGATCCGAACGAGGTCACGTTTCGGTCATCACACCCATCCTCCGACCGTTCGCAAACCCGTGCGACGGCGGCGTGGAGCGTCGACCGCTCTTCTAGGAACTTTATGCTTTCACTGGGACGATGGCCGGACGGCGCGTCGAGCATCGAACTCGGATCGATCGTTGACCGATTTGGTCGGAGCGACTAGTGTTGGAGTACAGATGGGGATGGAGTCCCCCGATACCCGCCCGTCGTGGGCTGATGACTCCTGCTGGGATGGGGCTGCAAAGCTCCGTCATGGCGGGAGCTTTGTTTAACCCGCCATAGGCGGGTTTTTTGTTGCCCTTCGATGATTGCAAGGGCAGCCGCATGGACATTCTTACCAGGCAATTGCGCGAATGGCTTAAATTGATCGCGGGCGATGGCTTTGCCGCGTCAATTCTTGCTGCCGTCGCCGCGGTCTGTTTTCTCGCGTTCGGATTGGGCGTGGCCTACGACCTCGTCGGCGGCCTGCTTGTCCTCGGACTAGTCACCGCTATCTTCGAAGCGCGGTCGCGCGCGAAGAATCGAAGATAGCGCGATGCAAGCGTATCTGATCGTGTTCCTTGGCGCTGGCATCGGCGGTGCTTTCCGACATGGAGTCAACGTCTGGTCCGCTCGCGTCTTCGGTCTGAATTTTCCCTACGGCACATTGATCGTCAACATCGTGGGGTCGCTGGCGATGGGTTTGATCGCCGGCTATTTCATGGCGAGCGGAAGCGCCTCCCAGCACTGGCGGTTGTTTCTCGCGACCGGCATTCTTGGCGGCTTCACTACCTTTTCGTCGTTCTCGCTCGACGTCGCCCTGCTTTATGAGCGCGGCGAGTTGGTGGTCCTCGCCTTTTACGTTCTGGCTTCGGTGTTGGCGTCTGCTACGGCGTTGTTCATCGGACTCTGGGCGACGCGGAGTTTAATTTCTTGAAAGGGTTACATCGGCAAAGGCATGTCGCGAGGGACGCCGTTTGGCCGACGCAAAGGAGCGCGCATGTCCTTTGACAATCCTGCTACGCAGCCATCGATCGACCGGCGTCTCGTCCTCGTCCGGCACGGCCAAAGCGAGGGAAATCTGAAGAACATCTTCACTGGCTCGCGCGATCTCGGTCTGACGGAACAGGGAATTGCCGAAGCCGGCAGTGTTGCGCAACGGTTGCAAGCGTTGGATGTTCGGTTCGATATCGCCTTCACCTCAAGGCTTCGACGGGCATGGCAATCGTGTTCGATCGTCCTGGAGAACATGGGACAAGCCAATGTCCGGCAGTGTCGCAATGCCGCACTCAACGAGCGAGACTACGGCGATCTCACTGGTCTGAACAAGGATGAGGCTCGAACGCGTTGGGGCGACGATCAAGTTCATCTGTGGCGCCGCTCGTATGATGTGTCGCCGCCGGGCGGAGAGAGCCTGAAGGATACGTCCGCACGGGTATTGCCATTCTTCATCCAAACGATCTTGCCCGCAGTCATGCGCGGCGACAGGACGTTAGTGGTTGCCCACGGGAATAGTCTGCGCTCCCTGGTCATGGTTCTGGACAGATTGTCGCCCGAAACAGTCACCTCGGTCGAGTTTGCGACCGGCGATATTCATCTTTATCGCCTCGCTGCCGATACGACCGTCGCGCAAAGGCAAGTCTCACTGGCATCAGGTGAAACATGACATTTCCCACATTCGTACCGGCAATACCGATCCAATGCTTCGCCCTCGATGCCATCGAGAAGAGCGCGACCGCTTTCGGCAAGCCCGTTTTGCTGATTCACGGCGACAATCATTACTTTTCCATCGAGCCGCTGAAGAACGGCAAGGGCCGCCCAACCCCAGGCGTCAACAACAGCGATACCCTGGTTCACGGGTTTCGTGCGCTGCGCGATCCCGATCCACCCGGCGTATCCGGATTCGCGCCGCTCATCATTCCAGAGAACGGCTTCGGGTGCACCAAAGTGAACTGCGGGCGAAATGGCATCCATCGGCGTCATCATCCGTTCGGAATTGCTCGTCGGAGAGCAGCCGCATGAAGAATTTTGTCAGTCCATCTTTCTTTCGGCTGTTCGATCTTTTGATGAGCACCCACAATCCGGGTTCGAAGCGATCGCATTGGACGTTGGACGGCGTCGAGTGCGCGAGAGAGAGGCACAGTTATAGCGGCCCGACGAATGGCTTCGTTGTCGAAGCTTTTACTCTTAGCGGTCCGGTCGTCGGGGATGGATGCTCATGGTCGTGAAGGAATACTGGTGGATGGGCGAAGCCGCCAAAGCGATAAAAACCATCCGGTGGGCGCGCCCGATCAGCGGCAGGCGGCTCGATGCCATCGCATGGTTTCGTAATCAGGAGGTCGAGCTCGATCGCGCGGCGCCTCCGATAGCACATATTGGAAACTCGCAATGACCGAAGGAACGGCGAACGACCGAGGTCGCCAATCAAATGTCGGGAGGTCCTGTCTCGCTTTCTTTGCGACAACGAACCGGTTTTTGAAGTCTCACCCGATTGGCCGCGCCGTGACATATACGACAAATGCGCTTCTCATCTGCGTTGGTCTTGCCGGCGGGTGGGCCATCGGCCTGCAACTGGTTGGGAATATTCACGTCGTCGAACCCGGGGTGCTTTACCGCTCCGCCCAGTTGAACGGGCAGAAGTTGGCCGATGTGATGGCTGCCTACGGCATCAAGTCGGTGATCAACCTGCGCGGAAAAAATAGCGGGTCTTGGTGGTACGACAACGAAGTGGAGGTGACGACCGCGCATGGAGCCTCTCATCTGGACGTTCGAATGTCGGCCTTACGGGACCCGGAGGACGCGACGATCGCCCAACTGATTGAGACGATGCGCACCGCCCCTCGGCCGATGCTGATCCACTGTCAAAGCGGGGCCGATCGGACCGGATTGGCCGCAGCTTTGTTTGAGCGTTTTGTCGAAAGGCGCCCTACCGATATTGCAGCTCATCAAATTTCCTTCCGGTACGGGCATTTTCCGTGGCTCGGAAGCCGGTCAATTGCCATGGACCGAACATATTGGAAGCTTTCGACCGGTGGCTTGCCGAAGACTGAGTAATGTATCGAAAGCGACCCGAAAGAAACGAGCAAACGACAGGAAAGATGATTGCTGAGATCGAAGTTTTTGAACGGCTGGCACCTGCCCGTGACGAGCGTTATCTCAAAACGCTTCATCGATCAGCGACGCGGCGGGGGAAAATCCCCTTGGGCAAACGGAGGGCATGTAGCAAAAATTCGTAAGACCGCTCTATCAGCGGCAGAATACGGTCTGCAACGTGAAGATGAACAGCCCATGCCACAGCAGCACCTGTGGCCGCGACAACGGCGGATCCGACCATATCGAGAGGAAAGTGAACGCCCACGTAGATTCGAGCCAAGGCCGTCGCAAGACCGGCGAGAACCAATACCCATCCCCACCCGCGCTGTACTCGCGTGACGAGGAGACCGAAGCCGAAGGTCCAAAGGAATGTGGTGTGATCGCTCGGAAAAGAGCTGTCGGGCGAGTGGGCGAGAAGGGTGTGGCCCAAGCCTATCGCGAAGGGGCGTGGATGATACCAGAGAAGGCCAATGGTCCAGCTCAGTACAAACGCGGTCAGGAGCCCGGTCCCGATCGAAATCAACGCATCCCGTTGGTCGCGCACGCCTCGAATCCACAAGCATACCGCCAGAACGGCGGCCACATAAACGAGATATTCCGCGGCTACCTTGGCGAACGCTATCGTTACGACATTCGCTGAAGCCGGGGCATTGAGGGCCAGAAAAAGTGCGGTATTCCAGGTTTCCATCGTTCTCTCAGCAATACGTCCGCATCGGCGCGGGAGGAAGGTTAGGACCATCGCGTCTGAATTGGGCGCGGTCGGGGCGGAAACAAAATCGACACTCAATGTTGGCGCTTTCAACGCAGACCCACCATTCTGCGGAAAGATAGGTCGTCCCATTTTCCGTATTCGGCAAGTGTCGGTTTCCTTCACGGAGGATTCGCTCGCCGACAATGATACAATACTCGGTGTACCTAAATTCATCTTGCATCACCGGTTCGCGTCGGTGCGCTGTCTCAAATTCTCATCGGAAGAAGTAACATGATCGTTAATTGGGCGCATGCTTGGCCGCCGGCGATTGCCGCATTTCTGGCCTCACTCGTCGAGTTCGTCGAAGCTCTGACCGTGGTTCTGGCCGTGGGCGCGGTCCGCGGCTGGAGCGGTGCACTGATCGGAAGTGGGGCCGCGCTTGGCGTGCTGCTGGCCATCGTCGTGGCTATCGGTCCGGCGCTCACGCGTATCCCGCTGGATGTCGTCCAGCTCGCCGTCGGACTGCTTCTGCTCCTCTTCGGAATGCGATGGCTGCGCAAGGCAATCCTGCGTTCGGCCGGAGTTATTCCTTTGCATGACGAGAACGCGATCTATTCCAGGCAAACGGAATCGCTGCGCAAGCTCGCGCAGCGTGGGCGAGGATGGGACAAGGTCGCCATCGCAACAGCTTTCAAAATCACGATGCTCGAGGGCACAGAGGTAGTCTTCATTGTTATCGCTGTCGGTTCCGGCGGCGTGGGCTTGCTTGTTCCGGCGAGCGTGGGGGCGCTGGCCGCGCTGCTTGTCGTCGTCCTGCTTGGCTTTGTCGTTCACAAACCTTTGGCATCCATTCCGGAGAATACCTTGAAGTTCATGGTCGGTGTATTGCTCTCCGCCTTTGGGGCTTTCTGGGTTGGCGAAGGCATGGGACTTCGATGGCCGGGGCAGGACTGGTCGATCCTTGGTCTCGTCGCTGGCTTTCTGATCATCGCATTGATCGCAACCTCGCTTTGCCGGGCCCGGTTTGCCGCGCGCGATGCCGCGAAACGATAGGAGCTCATGCATGCGCTGGTTCAAGACGATCATTCTGGAGCTTTACGGCCTGTTCGTGGATGACGGCAGCTTTGCAATCACAATCGTTGTATGGCTTGGCGTCGCGTGGCTTGTGCTGCCATGGCTGATTCCGGGCTCGGCCTGGGGCGGCGCAATCCTGTTCGCCGGTCTTGCCGTGATTCTCACCGAGAGTGTCTGGCGGCATCGGACGTAGGTGGATCTCCTCCGACACGACCGATCCTATCGACCGTCTGACGACCACCTTCGGAATACGATCAAGGCTATGTTTCCCGTTTTTGGTCATCGGAATGCGATGCGGTGAAGCGAACACCGATACGCTTCTCCTTGCGCCAGATAACCCGGCACTGATGCGCGCCGTTCTCCATTACCAGGGAAAAGACGTCAGGAATTCCGATGGGTGATGTCACGTCAAGCTAGGCGCCGTACTCGGAAAGATTTCGAATTGAGCAACTGATCGCACCTCCACCAAAGGAGACCCCGCGACGCGGTGTTGAACGATGTTCCTCCATTTGAGAACTCCATGATGTAGTCTTCAACCAACGCCTAATCTCAGGGACGCGGCGAAAATGCCGCGGGATGCGGTCCCGGCCGCTGCGGAATAACGAGGATACAAACGGTAATGACAACGATGAGGGCCGCCGAGACGGAAAAATCTCCAATGGCAAGCCCCCGGCGGCGATCGGCTTGTCAAGTGAGTTGGCGATCGTGGCGCCCAGCGGGCGCGTCAGGATGAAAGCGGCCCAGAACAACGTGGTGCGAGACATCGTCGTAAAGAAGTAAAGAACAGCGACGATTGCCAAGACGACGGCGATCACAAGCGCACTGCCGTTGTAACCGAGCCCGGTGTCATCTGCCATCCAGTCGCCGAGCGCCGTGCCGAGGGTCTGCGAGAACATGATGGTCGCCCAGTAGAACGCTTCGACTTTGGGCGACGTAACGGTTTCGACGGAGACGGAGCCGAGCGACCAGTACCACAAGCCCAGTGTCGCCATGACCATCGTGAAGAGCGACAGGGAGCCGCCGAGATAGCCAATGCCGAGCGAACGATCGACCAAGTCGGCAAGCGTCGTTCCGGCGAGCGTGGTCGCCGTGATGGCGGCCCAGTACAGGAAGGGCTGAAATCGCTTCGCCCTAATCTGAGCACTCACGGCCGCAATCAATACGGTGGCAAAGATTGCAGTGCCGATCAGATAACCGAGACCCAACGTCAATGTTACCGCGTTGCCGCCCACCTCGCCCAGGGTGGTCGCGAATATCTTGATGACCCAGAATCCGAGCGTGATTGCCGGCACCTTGCTGGCTTCTGTGCTGACGATTCTGTACATGCGGCTTTCTCCGAACAACGATTGCTGATTGAACGACAAATTGACAAATTGAACATGGGAGCCGCTCTCCGACGGCTACGGATCCTGCATCGCTCGACGCGCCACGCTTGAAAATTTGCGAACGCTCATGAGGATCGCCATCGCTTGCCGACGCAGTAGCGTCATGCCGGATGCTTGCCCGCGCGCTGCGGCAACAGGATCAGGCACGCAAGGATGAAGGCTGCGATCACCGCCGATGCGAGCGGTCTGCTGAGACTGAGACCCCCGGCAGCGACCGGTTTATCGAGGAAGTCGCCGACCGTCGCGCCGAGCGGACGGGTCAGAATGAAGGCCGCCCAGAACAGCAGCACCCGCGACACGTTTGTGCGATAATAGAGTGCGACAACGACGGCCAGCCCGGCCGCAAAGACGAGAGCGCCCCCTTCATAACCAAGGCCGCCGGTGTCGGCCAGCCAGTCGCCGAGCGCAGTGCCGAGGGTTTGCGAGAACGTGATCGCTCCCCAGTAAAACGCCTCGACCTTCGGCGTAGAGACAGTGTTGACCGATACCGTTCCCTCCGACCAATACCAAAGCCCGAGGACGCTCACGAGGCAGAGAAACAGCAGCGATGAGCCGCCGGTATAACCGATCCCGAGCGATCGGTCGGCGAAGTCGGCCATCGTGGTGCCAAAGGTGGTCGAGGCCACGATGGTCGCCCAGTAGAGAAACGGGTGAAAGCGCTTCGCGACGATCTGTGCGATCACGAACGCGATGAGCAGCACCGCGAACAAGGCTGTTCCCGCCAAATAACCCCAGTTCAGCGTCATGGTGACGGTGTCACCGCCGGTCTCGCCGAGCGTTGTGGCAAGAATTTTGATGATCCAGAAGCCGAGCGTGACTTCAGGGACTTTGCTCAATGCGAATTTCTGGGCTGGGGTCATGATTGCATTTCCGTTATGTAGCCGGCCACCCGGCGCGTGCGAGGACGCACCGGGTTTGTTCGTGGGACCATGCTGCGGGTCAGTCCGGATGAGGACCTTCTGTCTTGTTTTCGAGCACCTTGCCGCTCGCGGCATCGACGCCGACTTCCTGCGTCCGCGAGCCGTTCTTGATGTCGAACGAATAACGCAGGCCGCTGCCTCCGGATTCGCGCTCAAGCTCTTCGTCGGTGACTTTCCCGGGATGGGCCTTGAGGGCGGTTTCCCGGGCCTGCGTAATGGTGACCTTCGCTTGACCGGCAAGCTTTTGACCGGTGTAGGCCAGCGCTGGCGCCGCGAGCGCCAGCAAGATACCTGCGGCGCCCAAGGCGCCCAGGCGATACGGGGTAGTCCTGATCATGTGTCTCTCCAATTCGCCCCCGCTTGCGAACGGATGCGCGACGCGTCGGCGACGGC
Organism: Bradyrhizobium sp. SK17; assembly: GCF_002831585.1. GTDB lineage: Bacteria > Pseudomonadota > Alphaproteobacteria > Rhizobiales > Xanthobacteraceae > Bradyrhizobium. The sequence continues at coordinate 161,480 of NZ_CP025114.1, forward strand.
CCGCTCCGATGAGATGACCATGGCCCCGGAGACTGAGGACAAAATGAGCCTGGGTGGGGCGAGAAGAAAAAAGAGCGCTATGCCGGTAATGTGACGCGCGCGAGAACGCCGGCGGCCCCGTCGGGGCGATTCTCGACGGTCAGGACAAGACCGTTGCGCTCGGCAATTCGCCGCGCGATCGCCAGCCCCAGACCGGTTCCCTCGACGTCCGGCGGCGACGCGCGATAGAACCGATCGAAGATGCGGGAAACGGCGCCGGGCGGCAAACCGGTACCCGTATCCAGAACCTCGACAACGCTTCGCCCGTCGCGCAGAGTCAGGGAAACGTCCACCTGCCCGCCGGAGGGCGTGTACCGCACGGCGTTATCGATCAGGTTTGCGAATAGAACGCGCAATTCCTCGACCGAACCATGCAGCGTCGCGGACGTCTCCATCCGGGCCCCGAGATCGATGCCCTTGTGTTCGGCCAGCACCACATGATCGCCGACGCAGTCGAGCAGCAGCGGACCCACCTCAACCGTTTCGCTGAGGGGTGCTACGGGTTCATCGAGGCGAGCCAGTCGCAGCAGTTGACCGACGAGGGCGCTCGCGCGCCTTACGCCCTGCGCAAGTGCCGCCTTGCCAGCCTCGAATTCCGCTCCGACCGAACCGGAACTGTTGATCTTGAGGTTATCTACCTGGATTTGCATCGCGGCGAGCGGGGTGCGGAGTTCATGCGCCGCGTCGGAGAGAAACCGCTTCTGCGCTTCGACGGCGGCGCGCAGGCGCTCGATCAGGCCGTTCATGCTTTCGACCAGAGGCGCCACTTCGACCGGAATTCCGGTGAGGGGAATGGCTGCGGCCGCTACCGCACTTCGATTGGCGATATCTCGCGCCAAGGTGTCCAACCGTCCAAGCATCCGGTTCAGCGCCCAGCCGACGACGAGCCAGGACAGCGGTATGACGATCAGGATCGGCGCCGCGGCCCCCACGGCGGCGCTTCGGGCAAACTCCTGACGAACCTTGTCGCGCTGCGCGACCAGCACGGTCCAGGTGTCGTTGTCCGTTGAATAAACCCGCCAAGGTTCGCCGGCGATGACGACATTTTCAAAGCCAGGTTTCCTCGGCCGCGCGATATTGAGACCGCGAAGCGTGGTATGGACAACGACGCCACCCTTCCAGATCGTTACCGCAATCTGATCTTCCGGATCCTGATCGCTGGCCGGCGGCGCGTCAGCATCGGGAAGACCCAAACCGGCGTTGAGTGCAACCTGGCGTAGCTGCCCGTCAAGAAAATCAGCGGCTTCGTCACGCGCAAGCTTGTAGGCGAGCAACATCGCGGCGGCGCCGACCAAGGTCAGAAGAACGGTCATCGAGACAAGGGTTGCTCGCCGGAGCGATACCGTCGTCATGATTTTTGTACCATCCAGCCCGCCCCCCTCACATTGAAGATGATGTCCTTCCCAAACTTGCGCCGTATCGAGTAGATCAGGGCATCGACCGCGTTGCTTTCCACCTCTTCTCCCCAGCCGTAAATACGCTCCTCCACCTGCGCGCGGGAAAGAATACGACCCGGGCGCTCCATCAAGGCGTGCATCAAAGCGTACTCGCGGGCAGGCAATACCTGCACGATGTCGGCATGCGACAACTCATGGGTCTCGGTGTTGAGCTCAATCGTGCCCGTCACCAGATAGGATGTCGCGCTGCCCGCCCGACGGCGAAGGACCGCGCGCATTCTGGCGAGCAACTCCCGTGTCTCGAACGGTTTGACGAGATAGTCGTCCGCGCCGAGATCGAGCCCGGCCACCCGAGAATCAAGCCCTTCGCGCGCCGTGATGATCAGCACAGGTGTATCGAACCCCCGGCTCCGCGCCGCCTTCAAAAGATCGAGACCTTCAACGCCAGGCAGCCCGAGGTCGAGCAGCACAATCGCATGTCCGCCATCGGCGAGCGCGGCTTCCGCCTCTCCGCCGGCGCGCACCCAATCTACCGACATGCCTTCCTCCGCAAGCGTCCGGGAAAGGCCCTCGCCGATCATCGCGTCGTCTTCCAAGAGCAGAACGCGCATCGCCAATTCACTCACATCCCGGGGCAAAAGGCCACGCTACTTAGGGAAACCGCCGCGCCCACTCGATGGCTTTTCCATTACAATAGAATGGTGCCAATCTTCGGTCCAAGACTTGTGCGCGAACAGGACGTGGTTCATTCGCTCGGACGTCGCTTTATCCTGACGCCCTTGACAGTCTCATCTTACAAACCATGAGGTCGATTGAATCGAGCCCATTTAGAACGTCCATCGGACCTTTCACAGCTTTAATCTTTGCGTAGCATTTCTTGCTCTTATCAACATCTTAAAACTTTTTGCGCTCAGCGCATTCCCGACGCTTACGGTACAGCACTGTCGAACCGATGGCAGCGCAGCTCTGCGGATTTCCGCCAGCTCTTGAGTGTGCCCTAGAGCTGGCGATCAATTTGTGTCGTCGCCAACGCGCGGCGTTTATGGGAGACACGTCTCTGACGGATAGTCATTGTATATGGCCTGCATCAGCGCAGAGCCGCGAGACGAGACGACATAGAGGTTTTCGCTTGCTTCGATATTCAGTGCAGGCGCACAAACATCACGCTCGGATCAATTGCAATGTCATTGAGTACGGTTATGTTCTTCGGAAAGTGCTGAATTGGAATCGCTGCGTTGCACCGCGCGGCGTGATATGTTCATGCGGCTGGGTGGCGATTAATTCAAATTCCGGTCCAATCTCTTCTGACAGACCTGCCGCATCATAACGAATGACTGGTAAACCACTGCATCGCTCCGGGCCGTCTAGAGCAAACGTTCCAATGATAATGTGGCCGCCTGATCTGAGTGCCGTTTTGAGTCGGCGCGTGTAGGCGATGCGATCGGCAGCCTCCGTGAGAAAATGAAACGCTGCGCGATCGTGCCAAATATCGTAATTTTCTGACGGCTCCCATTTTGTCACATCCACCGTCACCCATTCGAGCACTGTTACACGCTCGAACCCGTTGGCAATCAGACCATCAACAACACGTGACGCACCTCCTCCGATATCCACGATGGCTGAGGCCGAAGTTACTCCAGCGAGCTTAATCAGTTCGAGCGATAGAGCCGGGTTCTCCTGAAACCAGCTACCCGCATTCTCACCCTTGCTGGTATAGACTTCATCCCAATGCGCTTGACGATTCTCGTCGCTCATGAAAACTCCCATTCATCACCGGTGATGTAAGGTTGACCCAAAATGGTTACGCCCCCGATACTCGACAATAAGCACGCCTCGTCGCCGTCAGTATTCGTACCTTCGACGCTGCTGCGCGAGGCAAGACGCCAAAAGAATATAGCAGCGGTTCAGGTGCCCTCGGTATGTCTACTGGACCCCGATGGAGACCTCGTGCGTGTCCTACGCGAGACGGGGCGAGCCAAGCCATTTGCAGGTTGGCCCTGTTACCATACCGAGCTCGACACATTCCTGCTTGCGGGGCAGCAGGTAGGAATTATTGGCCGCGTTGTGGGAGCCCCATTCGCGGTGCTCGTGGCAGAAGAATTGTTCGCAAGTGGTTGCCGTTTGCTAGTGAGCCTAACGTCGGCGGGCCAGATCCTGCCATCAAAAACTCCGCCGTATTTTGTCATTATTGATCGAGCGCTCCGCGATGAGGGAACGAGCTATCACTATGCGACCCCTTCTGAATTTGCAGAGGCCGATCCGCAGATGGTGAAAGTGGCGGCCGATGCGATACTCGAAACAACGCTGCAGGCGGTCGTTGGCTCAAGCTGGACGACGGACGCCCCGTTTCGCGAAACCGCTGAAGCTATTGAAGCTGCACGCGAGAAGGGGATCCTTGCCGTCGAGATGGAGGCCGCAGCGCTTTACACTTTCGCCCGGATTGCGGGTGTTCGGCTGCTATGTTTGGCCCATGTCACTAATACTATGGGACAGACTGACGATGACTTCGAAAAGGGAGAGGCTGATGGCACGCGTGACGCGCTCAATATGCTGGGCGCGGTTGTAGGCGCCTTGCTCGCGTATTGAGTTTCAAAATTTCTCGAAGTGATCTTTAGATTCTTTAATCGACCCGTTCCTGGTGTCAGGAATATCGCCGTTCTGCATCGCTTCGTGCGTCTACTGTCAATGTCGCTTAGCTCAATCGAAGCACATCAAATCTTCGGCGACTTTGGTAGGTCCATCGTAATGTTGTCGTATGATGGCAAGATTTTCCTGTAGCGGGCCAAGGCTGCGCGCCATGTTGTGCGACAATACGAGTTGAGCCACGCCGCTCTTGGCGGCGAGTAATCCGATTTCACTCGGCCTCGCATGCAACTGACGCGAAACCGGGTCCGCCATTTCTGGCACAGCGTGATCCATTACGAGGATGTCTGCACCCTTGATCATGGCGGCGAAAGCGGAATTGTCGCCATTCTGGTCACCGGCGAAGGCAATGCGGCGACCGCGGACCTCGACCAAATAACCAAGTGCGGGGACCGGGCCATGTTTGACGCCGATGGCCGTCAATTTGAACCGGTCGTTTCCAAAGGCAGCTTTTGGCGTCGCCGCGGCGGCATTCATTTCGATGATATCAGCGCGAACCATCCCTCCGCTCCCGTCGAGATAACCCGACAGATATCGGAACGCCCCTCGTTTTGGATCGAACAGCGCGCGCATAAATTCCTTCATGCCGGGAAATGCACTGCCGCCGCTGGGGCCGACGATCGGTAACGGGCGCTGCCGCTCACCGAAAAAGCCGCTCTTGAGCAGTGCCGGAAGGTCGGAGACGTGATCGGCATGCAGATGCGTGATGGCGATGGCATCGAGCGACTCGAACTTTGCTTTGGCCTCGCCGAAACGCAGGAAAACGCCTCCCCCAGCATCGACCAGAAGCCGCGCTTCGCCATCCACCCACAACAGATACCCTGAACTCGCCCGGGCGTCGTTTGAGTCCGGGCCGCCCGAGCCGAGAACCTGAACAGCGACAGGTGCGGAACACGCGGCGAAGGCTTTGAGCGGAACTGCCAGCGCTAGAATTGTGGCGACGGCCGCCAGGCGCCGCCGCCATCGCGAGCCCGACTGACGCCGCCTCCTGCGTTCCGTTGCCGATCGGCACGCCGCGGCAACTGCGCCGCTCATCAATAAGTCGCGGCGAGATAGTCCACGATTTTGCCAACGTCGGCATCTTCAATCGGCGCGCCGTAGACCTTTATCATTTTTGTCACCTCCGCCTGCCAAAAATCCTTCTTGAACTTTGGACCCTGCGGTTGGGTCTTAACGTAGTCAGCGGAGTGGCAGGCCGTGCAGTTGTTCTGGACAACTTCTAGGTTGGGACCAGGCTTAAACGCCGCAGTCTCATCGGGAAGCTTGTAAGATACGGGCTTGGCGCTGACCACAGCAAGACCGGAACCGGCAACGGCGAGTGCAACGACGCCTGCGAACGTGAGTGCTAATCGCTTCATGGTCATCATCCTCAAGCCGCCGTGACGCGGACGGTCTCGACCACGTTGCGCAGATAGCCCGCTGGATTCCAGAGCGCTTCCATCGGTTGCGTCTTGCCGTCGTTGCTGGTTGCACGAACCTTTAACTCATGCGCTCCTGCGGCCAATTTCACCGGCAACCGCCATTCGCGGAATGAGTATTTGCCAAGGTCCTTGTCCAGCGTTCCCGTTGTCCATGTCTTGCCTCCGTCGATCGAGACTTCCACCATCTTGATGCCCGTGCCGCCGTCGAACGCGATACCCTTCAGCGGCGTTTCCGCGCCAGCTTTTACCTTGGCTCCATCGGCGACATTCGTGATGAACGATCGCACCGTGAACTTGTTGATGGGGATCGTCGCCTTCGGCGCCGTGCCAGGCTCGACACAACCGCAGTCGGTATCGGGGATGCGATAAGCGGTCTTCATCCAGAAGCCGTCGAACACGTTATCGACGACGTTAATTTCGTTGAGGTGCTTGACCCAATAGGTGCCGTAGTATCCCGGCACGATCAGCCGCAGCGGAAATCCATTTAGTACAGGCAAATCCTGGCCGTTCATGGCATAGGCCAGCATCACCTCGCCGTCGCGGGCATGGTCAATCTCGAGCGCCTTGGCAAAGTCCGGGGTCTTGTCGCTCACAGGCCCATCCATGCCGCCGAACACGACTTGCTTGGCGCCTGACTGGACACCGGCCTTGTCGAGCACCGTCTTGAGCGGTACGCCTTTCCAGCGCGCATTGCCCATGGCCCCATTACCAAGCTGACCACCGGCGACGCGCGGGTTGAAAAACCCGCGGCTGTTGCCGGAGCATTGATTGACCGCAATCAATTCCATCGCCGGCATTTTTTTGATGTCGGCAAGCGACAGCTTCATTGGCTTGTCGATCTTGCCCTTGATATCGACGGAAAATTTGTCGGGATCGATATCCAGCGGCACATCGGCCAGGTGGTACCGCACGAAGAACGCGTCGTTCGGCGTGATGATATTTTCATTGAACACGGAAAACGGTGTTTCAAGCTGGGGCGGCCGGCTGGTGAGGCCGATCATCGTGCGCTTCTGAGGATATTTGACGAGCGGCCGCTCGCCATTCTCGAACGGCAGCGTCACAGTTTCGGCTGCGAAGCTTGCGAGCGACGATCCACCGATCATGCCGCTTCCGGCCAGCAAAGCCGCTCCGCCCTTGAGGGCGGTCCTTCGGTTCATCATTAGTCTCTCCCAGGGGACATATTCCCGCCAAGGAGATGAAACGCATCACTGGCCCAATTTATTCCAAAGTTTTTTGCCTAGACCCGACAGGCGGTTCCGGTCCGTGTTACATTCCGCAATGCGGTACGAATGCCGTCATCGACGATCTGGCCGGGGTCGACAAGCCGTGCGACAGCTTCGGCAAGACGATCAATACGGGTGGGGTCCATTCCCTTGGCTATCAAAGCGTAGCCCGCCACCCGATCGCGCCACGCACGCACGCGAAAATCTCCCGCATCGAGCGACTTCGGCGCCGACTCAAGGCCTGCTGGCGGAGTACCGATCCAGAAGCCGACCATGCAGCCATGCGGGCCGCGATAGCCCAGGAACGCTGTCTCGCCGCCGATTGATGAGGGCATCTGTGCGACGTAAACCAGCTTGAGTTGGGCATCGGAAAGGTCCAGCGGACGGGCCGCTGCGGCAGCGTCAATTGTCACGATGGTTCGATCGTCGGGATTATTCCGCGAAGCGGATGCAAGCCATTGCTGTTGCGCGGCCAACGCGCCGTCCAGCCAGGCTTGAGCCGCTTTCGGAGCAGGGTGAGAATGGATCAACAGACCGGCAGCCAAGACCGCGACAAGGCTCGCAGCGGCGGCGTAGATGCGCCACGCCGCAAACCGGCGGCCCTGCAATCCGATTGGAAGCGGAGGCAGTTGACCTGCGGAAAATTCAAGCTGGTGCACGCTCGCTTTCAATTTCGACAACGTTGCGACCCGCGCCGCTAGCGTTGCGTCTTGTGCAACGGCCGCAGCCACCTTTGCCGACATGAAACGGTCGAGTTCGCCGTCCACATAAGCGTTCAGCAAGTCCCAGCTCATCTCGATATCATCTGTCGTCATTTCTGCTGGCTTCGCAACGACCGCATCGGCCTCAAGTTATCTTCTGCAACGATTTCCAGTAATGCTAACCGCGCGCGACTCAAACGGCTCATGACAGTCCCGACAGGGATATCGAGCACCGTAGAAACATCGGCATACTGGAAACCCCAGATATCGACCAGTTCAATAATTTCACGGTAGGCCGGATCGATCTTACCCAGCCCTTGCCTAATGGTGATCTCCGCAATCACCCGATCGTCATATCCCCATCCTCCGTTTTGGAATTCGTCAGCGAACGCGTCATCGGCGCGGACCTTCTTACGCCGGTATTGGTCTATCGAGGCATTTCTGACAATTTTGAAAAGCCAGGCGCGAGCGGCTTCAGGGTCATCCGGAGCATTTTTGCTTGCGAGAGCATTAAGCGCGCTCTGCTGAATCAAATCGCGTGCGTTGTCGGTATCGCCGGTCAAACTCAATGCATAGCCGAACAAACGGCTCCAATTCAGCTCAAGAGCGGCTTCCACGGTGCGTCTCGACTTGCGCATGCCGGCCAGCCTAATGAACTTTCGCCACCTTGCCAAATGGCCGGCGTGTCGCCTTCATCCTTCTGCCAAGCAGAAATCTCCAATGTTACCTGACGTTTAATCACGATGTTTTCATCCTGGCCTAAACGCTATCCGTCATTCGCCAGAGCGGTGTTGTGCGGAGGCTGATACATTGCACTCCGGCAAGCGGATCAGTGGATCCGAGAGTGCCAACGCAAGGAGGGTTCGACGTGATATCGAAAAGCATGGTTATCGCAGCAGGCCTGATAGCAATATCGTCTACGTTCGCCTTCGCAGACGATGGTTTGATCACAAAGCCAAGCAAATACTCCGTCAAAGACACTATCGAGAAGTTTGAAGCCGCCATCAAGGCGAAGGCTGCGGGAGGATGGGTTATCTTCAGTCGCATCGACCACGCCGCCGCGGCAAAGGAAGCCGGATTGGAAATGCGTCCGCGAACCGTCATCGTTTTCGGCAATCCAAAAGCTGGAACGCCTCCGATGACCAAGAGCGCCACGCTCGCCATTGACCTGCCGATGAAGGCGTTGGTCTGGCAAGACGATCAGGACAAGGTCTGGCTGACGTATAATTCCAGCGAGTACGGCGCAAAGGTGATCTCTCCTCGCCATGGTCTCGCCGTTCCGGAGGAAGCCGCCAAGAGACTCGAGAAATTCCTTGCCGAGGCCAGCGACCAGAGCACGCAATAACAAATTGATTCCGCTTCTTTCCGGACATTGCTTTGAATCGCCGGCCCACAAGCTTACGATGCGGGCGACGACAGCGCTTCCAAAATTGGACAAGGAACGGACTCGCCCGGCGCGCAGGCTTTCGCCAACGCCGCCAGCGCTTTTTCCAGCTTTTTGAGACTCCCAATTTTCCCGCGTACATCGTCCAGATGACGCGCGGTCAATTCTTTTGCAGCGGTCGTACACATCGTGCCGCTGTCCGCCAACTGCAGCAATTTCCGTATATCGTTCAGAGAAAAGCCAAGCTCGCGGCTGCGCCGGACGAATGAAAGCCGCTGTACGTGCTGCTGTTCATAAGCTCGATGCCCCCCTCTTGTGCGGGGTGGGACAGCGATAAGCCCTTCGCGCTCGTAGTAGCGGATCGTTTCAATGTTGGTGCCAGTTTCTCCGGCGAGACCACCGATCAACATCGGTCCAGCAGACTTTTTGCTCATTCCTCAAAATCCCCTTGTATCTGTAGTTGCTACAGGTTCTAGGATAACATCGAGTCAAAACCTAGTGGCTCGACAAGGAGAAAAAAATGATCGTTCGGTTGATGACAGCAGTTTTCGCTCTCGCTGTCTTTGGCGGTACAGTGGCCGCTGCTTGCCCATTGTGTCCGTAACTCAAGAAGGAGGCCGCCTTTACAGGCGGCCTTCGTTTCATTCCAGCATGATAAGGAATCCACGGACTTCGCTTGGCTGACATTGCATGCCTGTGGGCGTAACTACGATCGCTCGACAGACGCTTCTCTATCCGCCGACTCCGCACCACACAGCGAGCATCACGATAATGGTTCCACCCATCGAAAGAATCACGGGCAACGCAGCGATCTGCAGCAGAGCTTCACGGCCGGTGATCCTGCCGGTTGCCGTATCAACCGGACCTCTGACAAAGGCGCCAAACGACCGCGTCATAGATCGTTCCGGCGTCATGTTGCGAGAATACCATCCGCCTCCTGCCAGCAGGCCGATGAGCATCACATTGATGAATCCAACCATGACGATCGAGACAGCGGCTTCGCGGTCTCCAGCAAAGCCAATCCAGGCTGCTATCACGAACCAGGCAAAAGCTCCGATTGAAATCCAGATTGCAGCTGGATGAACAGCGGTCGATTGCTTCAGAAGCGGCTGGGTTAGCGGGATCCTGGCAACCGACGTTGATCGCCGCGCGACTGGAAGGGAATTCGCTTGAAACGCACCTTTGGGTGCTTGTAACGCTACTTGTGCCATCATCTGGCTCCTTATCGTTCACAGCTTCGATGGGGCATGTCGCCTTCCACCGTTCGTTATAATGAACGTAAGCAGAGCCAATCCATTGATCCAATTCATTGTTCGTGTGCTTCCAATCGACAGCTACGATCAATGAGTCCGACCTGTCATGGTCGTGCCGCGTTTCTAGCAGCACGACCATGGAATGAAAGAGCGCCGAAGATTTCAAGGCATTTGAACTTGTACAGCAGCGCTGAGGTCGCTCGCCGATCCTGCCGCAATTACCAGGTAACGCCGAGCGTCATCCTGCTTTGCCTCGATCAATTGGCGAATGGGTCCCACTGTGTTGACGATGGCGGCGCCGGCTGGATTGGTCATGAATGCGGCCAAAGGCTGAAGCGGGCCTTCGCCATTAGCGCTGCTTGATAACGCCAACGTGTATGCCTTCTTCGGTTCAAGCCCGGTCACCGCAGCTTGTACGACTTGCACCAGCCCCTGATTGAACAACGTTACTTGCGTCGCAGTTTTTCCGCCGGGTGCAGCGAGCTTAAGCTGCGCGGATTCGGATGCTGCCGCGAGGGGCTGTAAATTGGCAATGCCGTCGCCTGATGGCACCGCGTTGGGTACATAGGCAACGCCCTGTGGCGCTTGTCCGAGCGGGATAGTCGCGATCAGCTTGTTCTCGATCGTGTCGATCGCTGCCGCCGCGTCGGCGTTTTCGAGTCCGACATAGACCCGCGTGCCGTCACCGGACGGCCAGATGCCGTGCGGAAGCGCGCCGGTTTCTATCATGGCTACTTGCTCGAACGTATCGGTCCGAAATACCTTGACCGAATTGAGTCCGCCGACAGTCACATAGGCGAATTGGCCGTTGCGGTTACGGACAATATTGACATGGTTGGTGATCGGACCGGTATCGATCGTTTTGATGACATCGAATGGCGGCTTTGCATTGAAAACCATGGTTTTGCCGACGTCCTTCAACGTGAGCCAGACCTGCTTGCCATCCGGGGTTGCTGCGATATCCGGACAGAATGGGCTTTCCTGTTTGACGCGGCCAACAATTTTGTGGCTGTCGGTGGCGACAACGACCGTCTCCGGACTGAAGCTCGAACAGATGTAGCCGTATTTGCCGTCGGGCGAGAAAATCGTCATGCCGGGACCGTTCGGAACTTCAATCCGGCGCGTTTCCTTGTAGGTTTTGCCATCGAGTACAGCGATGTAGTTTTCGCCGCGCACCGCGACCCAGATTTCCTTGGCATCGGGCGTGAAGAACGCCTCGTGCGGCGAGCGTCCAACATAGGTGACGTGTTTCACAGTATTGGTCGCGGTGTCGATGAAACTGACGGAATTGGAGCCAATCGAAATTACTGCGAGGGTTTTGTGGTCGGGCGAAAACCCCATGCCGTGAACCAGCAACTGGCCTTTATAAAGCGGACTGAGATTGCCGGGCGCTGGATCGCCGAGCTTGATGACACCGAGCAGCTTATTGCTCATGGGATCAATCACCGAGACGGTGTTCGAGAATTGGTCCGATGTGTAAAAGCGATCACGCGAATTAATGGCAATGTCAGGCTTTTCCGCTGCGCCGGGCGCTTGGCCAGCCGTCGCCGACAGTGTCGTCGCAAGCAGCACACAAATCGATAGTTGGGCTTTCATGTCAAAAATCCTTGTGGTTGAGATTGAATGTTGCCGGTTCGGTTGGCTGCGATAAGTGGGCCGGGAGCTGCGTCAACGCGCGTTTCATGACGTCTATCTCCTGCAATTGCTCGACGATGATGCCCTGTGCCAGACGCCGCAGCACCGGATCCTTCCCGAATTGCAACTGGATGCGCGCCATATCGACAGCACCCTGATGATGCGGAATCATCATCGCCGCGAAGTCACGATCAGGATCGCCCGAAGGCGCAACCATCATGTCGCGATTCATGAGCTCCATGGCGCGACCCATCTGGGCGTCGAACGAATTGTCGGTGGTGGAACTCGTCGGCAAATGATGCATCTGCCCATCATGAGCAAAGACAGCGGTGCCGACGATGAGAGCGGCACCAAGTGCCGTGGTCATGATGTATTTTGACATGTGCTCCTCGCTTACAGGTCATGCGGGGACGCCCTGCAGACGAGAAAATTCCGTGGTATCCGAGAATGCGCGTCACGATAGCGTGACAGAAAACAAGGTGGGCATCGGAATAAAGTCGTCGAACCAGCGTCTTCTGCAGGCTGACACCATTCACAAGGAGATCGCCGTGAAGACTTTCCTGCTTTCGACCGTCGCACTTACGCTGCTGACGGGTGCTGCTTTTGCTGGCCCGGCCGAGGATATGGCCAAGGCCCGTATCGACGCCATTGCCAAGGGCGACGTTGCCGCCGTTACGTCATCCTATGCCGATGGGGCAACCTTGCATTGGGTTGGCGGTCCGCTGGACGGCCAATACACCGGCGCCGACAAGCTCAAGGAAGTCTGGGGCAAATTCACCAAGGCCCAGGGCGATCAAAAAGCCACGGTCGCGGCGATTGCCGAATCTGCAAACCCGAAGGGGTCCACGGTTACTGCGAATGTGGCGTTCGCCGGCAAGAATACCGTCAAGGTTCGCTATGTGATGGTCTATCGTGACGGCAAGCTGGGCGACGAAATCTGGCAGGTCGATCCGAACGCAACTTTTTAAGCTTCATAACTCTGGCTGGGATGAACGCCTCATCCCGGCTGGAGAAGACGGGCGAGAGGCTTTGTCTTGGACGAAACCGCGGTTTTTCTGGAACAGCACATTCCCGCACTGCGCCGGTATGCGTTCGCGCTGGTGCGGCAGCACGATGCCGCTGACGATCTCGTTCAGGACTGTCTCGAACGTGCGATTGGCCGATGGCATCTGCGGCATCACGATGGCGACCTGAAGGCATGGCTTCTCACCATCCTGCGTAACCAGTTCATCAACACCTATCGTCAAAAGCGCCGCCGCGGGATTCATTTTGCCTGGGAGGATGTGACCGAGCCGCCAACGTCGGACGGCGCGCCCGATAGCAGTACGGCGGTTCGCGACATTCTCGCCGGTCTGGAAACGTTGCCGGAGGACCAAAAGTCGGTGATCCTGCTCGTGGGTGTGGAGGATTTATCTTACGATGAGGCCGCGCGTGTACTCGGCCTGCCCGTGGGCACGGTCATGTCACGCCTCAGCCGTGGCCGTGAGAAGCTGCGGGAATATATGGAAACCGGCCGCACCGCCGTGTTGCGGAGGGTAAAATGACCAACCACGAGAGCCCAATCGGCGAGGACGATCTGCACGCCTACGTCGACCGGCGTCTGCCGCAGGATCGCCTTGAGAAGGTCGAAGCGTATCTGAAGTCAAACCCGGACGTTGCCGCCCAGATATCCGCATGGCGGACGCAGCGCGAGACCTTGCGCGATCAATTGGCGTCGAAAGCCGCCGAACCTATTCCGGCCCGTCATCGCATCTCGAACATTCGCGCCATCAGACGGCAGGGTCGTCTTCGCCAACTCAACTTGATGGCTGCATCCGTGCTCTTGCTTGTCGCAGGGGGCGCCACCGGCTGGATCGCAAAGACCGAATGGCCGGCCAGCAGCGGTGTTCAAGGCGTGATGGTCAGTGACGCCATCTCTGCCTATCGAACCTTCGTTGTTGATGCTGCCCATCCGGTCGAGGTGAAGGCGACCGAACAGGATCATCTGGTTCAATGGCTGTCCAACCGGCTGGGTCAGCCCATCAAGACGCCAGACCTGACCGGATTTGGTTTCCGCTTGATGGGCGGTCGTGTGCTGCCTGCAGCAACCAACGGCGTCGCCGCTATGTTGATGTATGACGATGATCACGGAACTCGCCTGACGCTCTACCTCCGAAATGGCGAAAGTGGCGAGACCGCCTATCGCTTCGTTCGCGAGGGTAACATTTCGGCGTTCTACTGGATCGATCGTGGGCTTGGATTTGCGCTCTCGGCTGCGGCCAGCCGCGAGAGATTGTTGCCGATCGTGGACGCGGTCCATCATCAGATCGAAAAGTCAAAACCGCTAAACAATAAATCGTAAAAATCGATTGATTTGACACTTATAATCTGTTGGATTGATTGATTAAAGATGCCGATATTGGGTTGGTAAGCCAATGGAGCCAACTCATGAACACCCTAGCTTCGCCAATCGTTTCACGCGCCGACGTCACCGTCTCGCTCGACAACGATACCGCCGGACCCGTGCCTTCAGGACCGGAACGTGGGCTGGGCGCTGCAACCTTGGCTGTCCTGCCGGGCTTGCTCCTGACGTCGGCGGTGGCGGCATCGGCTTATGCGCTCCGGCAGCTGCCGGGAATGGCGACGTTCAGCCCAATGATCCTCGCCATCCTGATCGGCATCGCCTTCCATAACCTCGCCGGCACGCCGGCGATCGCCAAGCCGGGAGTAACGTTCAGCCTGCGACGGCTGCTGCGCATCGCGATCATTTTGCTCGGGCTCCAATTAACGATCACACAGGTGATCGAGGTCGGTGGACGCGGCATCGGCATCATCGCGGCGACGTTGCTGGCCACTTTTGCTTTTACCGTATGGACAGGCAAACTGCTGGGCGTCGACCGCAAACTCGCGCAATTGATCGCAGCCGGAACATCCATCTGCGGCGCTTCGGCTGTCATCGCGACCAACACGGTGACCAACGCTCATGATGAAGACGTTGCCTACGCGGTCGCCTGTGTGACAGTCTTCGGGTCGGTGGCGATGTTTGCCTATCCGCTATTGCCGGGCTGTTACATCTCGATCCGCACGCGTTCGGATTATGGACCGGCGCATCGATTCACGAAATTGCGCAAGTCGTCGCGGCAGCTTTCCAGGATGGACAAAAGGCCGGCGAGTTCGCAACAATCGCAAAACTGTCGCGTGTCATGCTGCTCGCTCCCATGGTGATCGCGCTGGGATTGATGGCGGCTCGCGCCGCCAAGAAGAACGATCCGGCCGCGAGCGCGTCATCGGCCCGGCCGCCGATGCCGTGGTTCGTGCTCGGCTTCGTGGCGCTGGTCGGCGTCAATAGCCTGATCACCGTTCCGGCCGAAGCAAAAGTCTGGGTTGTAGCAGTGACGACGTTCCTGCTCTCCGTTGCGCTGGCGGCGATGGGGCTGGAGACTGACATTCGCAAGCTGACGGCCAAGGGCTTTCGGCCTGCCATACTGGGCGCCCTCGCCTTCCTTTTCATCGCAGGCTTCAGTCTGGCGCTGATCAAAATGATTGGGTAACGGTTCATGACGCTGGAACAGCTTCGTATCTTCATCGCGGTTGCGGAAAAGCAACATGTCACACAGGCAGCGAGCGAATTGAACCTGACCCAATCAGCAACGAGCGCCGCGATCGCGGCGCTCGAATCGCGTTATGGTATCAAGTTGTTCGACCGTATCGGCCGAGGCATCGTGTTAACGCAGACCGGGCGCGACTTCCTCGACGAAGCCCGCGCTGTCGTGGCGCGAGCCAAAACAGCAGCGCAGGTACTGAATGACCTAGCCGGGCTCAAACGTGGCGCGTTGGCCATCGCAGCCAGCCAGACTGTTGCAAACTATTGGCTACCGCCGCGCATCCAGACTTTTCACATGTCTTATCCTGGTATTAATCTCAACATGACGATTGCAAATACAGAGCAGGTCGCACGTGCCGTCCATCAGGGTTACGCAGATCTTGGGTTTGTGGAAGGTGAAGTCGACGATGCCTCCCTTACTATCAGCAAAATGGATGGAGATTCGCTCATCGTGGTCGTTGGAACGAAACATCCATGGGTTGGTCGAACAAAAATTGCACCGAAAGACCTTTTGGCAGCCGATTGGGTATTGCGAGAGTCCGGCTCCGGCACGAGATCGATGTTCGAAACAGCGCTTCGGAAATTCAAAATCAAGCTATCCGATCTTCGACTCGCGCTAGAACTTCCGTCCAATGAAGCCGTACGCGCCGCGGTTGAAGCCGGCGACTGCGCCACCGCAATTTCAGACCTGGTTGTGAGAGCTTCGGTTACCGCCGGGACGCTTCACCGCGTTGAGATTGATTTACCGCGGCGGTCGTTTTTCTGGTTACGGCATAAAGAGCGATATGCGAGTCAGGCGGAGAAGGCATTCATTGCCTCCTTACGTGCCTAGGAGGCGCGGAAACGGGCTTGGATACCGAATTGGCAGCCTCGCGCATAATAGCCGCCATACAGATCAATTCTTAGCGGGTCCGGAAGGCACCGAATTCTGCCCGAGAACAATGCCGTTGACGGTTTGTCCGTACATATCCATCGGCGAATCGTGATGTTGCTTCCGAGTCTCAGCGACCGAACCTTTGAAGCGGGGGTCTTGAGGACGTTCCTGACTATCGATGTAAGACGCGACGTCCCATGCCTCTTCATCGGTGAGGGTATTACCCTGACTGAACGGCATATTCGCTTTGACGAATCCAGCGGCGTTGGTGATTGAACTCATGCCGGCGCCCCAGTTGAAAGACTTGGCGCCCCACAGCGGCGGAAAAACAACCGAACCGTCCGTCGCGTTCTGCCCTTGACCATCGGCGCCGTGGCAGAGCGCACATTTTTCCGCATAGACCTGCTGCCCGTGTGCGTAATCGAGCTTCGCGGGTTTAGCCAATTTAGGATAACCTCTTCCAGGCAATTCCGCACCGATTGGTGCCCCCTTGGCAAGATAATACGCGTAGCTTTCCAATGCGACCAAGACCTTGTCATTCAAGGCGGGAGCCTTTCCGTTCATGCTGTACATGAAGCAGCCCTGCATGCGCTCCTGGAACGTGTTCACATGTCCATTCTTCGCACGATAGGTCGGAAACGCCACGTAGGCCGCCCAGAGTGGGGCGGCATTGGCTAGGCGCCCCGCATCAAGATGACAGTTTGAGCACTGCAATGAGTTGCCGACGAATTCTTTTGCGTTGCTTTGCGTATCGTGAAAAATCTTTTCGCCCAGCCGAACCATGTCGCCGAATTCATTTTTTGGAATTTCATCTTCGCCTGGCGGCTTGAACACCACTTTTTGACTTTCGTGTTTTTGTGCGACGCTGCTTGCGACGGGCTTGGCTGCCTGCACCACCGCAGGTTCAGTTTTCTTGGGCGTATCGCTGTTTCTGGGCAGCGTATAGCCGATGAACCCCGCCAGCCCCACGAACAGTATGCCTGCGGCCCACGCGGCTTTATCTGGCTTATGCCCGCTCATAGCTTCGATCCTTGCGGCGTTGTTGACGGTTTAGCAGCCGGCAAAGTTGCATAGTAGGCTGCGACGGCGGCAACCTGCTTATCATCCAACTTGCTGGCGATCCCTGTCATAAGATGCAAAGGATCGCTCGTTCGCGTTCCGTCTTTCCACGCCTTCAATTGGCTCGTTATATATTCGGACGATTGACCCGCCAGTTTCGGGAATGTCTTGCCGACACCCTGTCCCATAGCGCCGTGACATTGGCCGCACCCCGGCAGTCCCTTCGACCAGTCGCCGCGGCTCGCTAAAGCAGCGCCAATCGCAATTGCCTTGTCGTCAGCCTTTTTCGGCTCCGCTACCACCGCCGTTGTGAGTCCGGCATAAAAATTCGCGACGGCCTGACGTTCGTCCGGCGTAAGCGCCTTTGCGATCGGATGCATCGTTTCATTGTCGCGCTTCCCTTCCGCAAATGCATTGAGTTGTTGAACAAGATACTGGCTGTCCAGACCCGCTAACCTCGGATATGCGGCGTCGGGCCGGCCTTCTCCTTGCTCGCCATGGCAAGCGGAGCACGCAGGCGCATCGCGGCCATTGCCATTCGCGGCGATATTCTTGCCGTCGAATGCCCGCGCCGGACCAGAGTACAGTAGCGCCAGGAAGAGCAGTGTGATGCAGACAATCACCACCGGCAGCACGATCGCTTTTTCGGCAACCTGGCGCCCGTCCAACGCATGCGGGAAATGCATCTCAACCCAGGGTGTGCCAAGCAAGCTACTTCCTCCGTAGTATCGGGCCGTTGTTGTTTTGCCCTGCTCATGCAGGCGATCATGCACTGAAATAATCTGGAATCAACTTTGCAGACGGCATCCTTACGCAGCTATAAAACGCCCGATTCCCTCTTTTGTGCCGGCCTTGCTTTCTTTTAGGTAAGCGACGAGAGCCTGGATTGCCCGAACGGGAAGGTCCCTGCGATTGCGCCCGAACTGCTTTGGTACGCCCTGCGCCGTTACGAACGCCGCTCTATAGGTCTCGCCAGCGAGGACAGGCGCGCCTCGCCTGAAGATATGCTCGATCCGCTGACCTGGCGGATTTTCCAGCTTGCCGTAAATGGTCAGCCCCGAAATCGCTTGAGGTATCCTCCCATCTGTCCGAAGGGATCCGCTGAAAACGTTCGCTCAAGGTTTTTCTCCATCATTTCCTGAATCTCGGTACCCGTCAGATCGACCGTCGACACCGGTGGATTGGTGGGGATGATGTTCCACAAATCATTCATCGTAATGAGGCCAGGCGGTATCGGTGCGCCGTATCGCCACCCGTTCGAAAAGGCGATATCCGTATCGCCAGCGGTTGCTATCGCGGCGAGTAGAAGATCGTCCATCGGCGCATATAGATTAGTGTCCCGATGCAAGCCAACGGCCGTCTGCCCGACGACCTCATTCAACATCTCTCGATGCGGCTTCATCACACCTTCGATACGCGCGCTCATCTCAGCATCGTCTGCGATCGACTGATCGACAGGGATCAGGCGATGTCGCCAACCAGCAATTTTTCCATCCGCGACAGTCAGATCAAGTCGACCAACGAATGATCCATGGCACCCAGACTGGATGATAAGCGTATTTCCGATGCGGGCCGGCTGTTCGAGACGGTTGTGGGTATGACCGCTCACGATCACGTCAATGTCTTTCACCACATGAGCAACGCGGATATCCTGCGGGAGGCCAAGGTGGGAAAGGACAACAATCAGTTCTGCGCCCTCGTCGTTGCGCAAGCGACTGATTTCGGCGGGCAATTCTTCGCACCCTGACGTAAAGCGCACTCCCTCGCTGAAGTAGGGCGGCATACTCTTGTCAATGATGGTCGCGGCGATGCCGATTATGCCGACGCGAAGGCCACCTCGTTCGATTACAATCGATGCCGGAAAGTACAATTCGCCGGTTTCTACATCGTAGCAATTGATCGCAAGCATCGGGTGATTCAGCTGGGCAGACAATGCGCGCCAATGGCGCGGTCCCCATGCAAACTCCCAATGCGCAGTCATGGCATCGAACCCCAACGCATTGACCAGCGGGACGAGTGCAGCACCTTTGCTGCTCACTACAGGATACGTCCCGTGGAACGTATCGCCGTTGTCCAAGGCAAGAACCGATCCATGGCCCTCTGCCCGAGCGCCCTTTAAGATAGACGCGATACGCGCGTAACCTCCCATGATGGGATATGCGGCGGTATCGCCATGCCACATCAGTTCGGGGTGAGCCTCCAGGTAGCCATGGGTGTCGTTGACCTGGATGATCGTCAGATTCCGGGCGTCCATGGAAAGCTTTCATTTTGAAAAACGTTAAACGATTGGGCTGGGAGCTCTTGTCAGACGTTATTTCAAACGAGATCAGTCGGAACTAGTTCCGATATGAGAGGGTGAGAATAGCGGGAGGTCGGAGATGGTATGGCAGATCGCGAAACGACTCCCATTGAGCGAACGGATGTTGAGGCGAGAGGGGCTGTCGTCGGTCACAATGTTCGCTATGTGTTTCTGTGGGGCACGATCGCCGCGGCGGCGATGATGATCTTCCTATATTTTATGCTGCTTCACAGTCGCGCTCCTGGTTGATCTCATTTGCCCGCTGCTTCATAGCGTTTGAATCCGTACCGCTCGAAAATGGTGAGAGCTGCAGGCGATTTGATAAACTCTAGCCATGCTTTGGCAGCGTCAGGATGCGCCGCGCCGTGAACTTCCGCCCCAGCATAAATGGCCGTTGTGTTCTGCTCCGCCGGAATTTCGACGTGTGAGATCGGGTGGCCGACTTGCTCCTGAAAAACGGCCTCGGATTGCCAGGTCACGCCCGCGTCAGCTACGCCTTGGATCAGAAATAGCGGCGTCTGCCGGTGATGGATATGGGTCAGCACGGTACTGCCGTCCTTCACCTTGTCCTCGTACACGGATTTGACCAGCTTTTCTCCACCCGCCTTTTGCAACGACGCTTTGATCTGGCGGGCAATCCCCTCGAACTCCGGATTGGGCATTGCCAGCCGGACCTTGGGCTGCCCGAGATCAGCCAGACTCTTCACCTGAGCGGGGTTGTCTTTCGGCACCATGATCGTCAACGTGTTGGTCACGTAAGGCACCGCAGGCGGGACCAATAATCCGTCATCGATTAACTGCTTGACCTTCACAAGGCCGGCAAAATAGGCATCCGGCTTGGCGGTCCACGTCATATTACCCGAAGTGATCGTTCCGCCGGCCTTCATTTGCTTGACGAGTAAGCCCGGTGGAATCGTCTCCCAGTAGATCTTGCCTTTGTATTCCTGATGCTTCTCCTCAAACGCCTTCACAAGTGGCGCCATCGCGAAAAAGTAATTGCCGCCAACATACAGAACCAGCTTGGGATCCGTTATGTCGCCGTGAAAATCCGCCAGACTGTTAACCTCCGGAATGGTGAACTCGAAACCCCGGTTAACGGCATCGTTATTCTCGCCCTTTTGCCACGGAGGGAAAACATCTCCCTTGTAGTGCGGAGTTTCGGCCTGCCCTCTCCAACCCTCGCTGGCCAACGAAATGACTGGTGTTGCTGCGCCCAGTGCAACCAAGCTTGCAACGATTGCTTTTAAAATCATGGTCGCTCCTTATTTGGCGTAGTGGAAGCCGGCTCGTTGCAACTCGGGTAGCGTCCCAACGGCGCCCGGCGTGAGCACCACCCCGGGTAGAAGATGATTCGTTAGCTCCGCCGCGAGTTGCTCGTGATTCAGCTTGTCGGGGTTACTCTCGGCCTTGAGGAGTGCGGCTGCCTCCTCCCATATTGCATTGTGGCAGGACAGAAACACGACGCCCCGTCTCATCAATATCGGAATTGAATTGTCAGCCGGTGAGAATACGCCGTTGGCGTCCTCAAAATTCTTCGCATCCGCTTTGGCAGCAGACGATTCCTTGATCAGGGTGTTTGATTTGAACTTCTGTCCCGCAAGCTTCGTCAGTTGATATTTTTCCCAGGTCGCGTCGTCAAACAATGCTAAATGCGCCGTTCCATGGGTCGCCGACACCGCCAGGAAGTCGGGATGCTTGAAGGACCACACCTGCGCATTGATCGAATTGCGCATCAGGTTGAGCCAGGGGCTGCCAATCTCCGTGTTGTCCCAGACCTGCTTGTACGGCGCCTTGTACGAAATAACGGCGTTAAGGGCCTCGGCATCCCACTGATCGGTCTCCGTCAGAATCATGGGAACGGTCTTGAAATCCCTTCGCCTCGTCAGCTTGTCGAGTTGATCCGATAACTTTTTTAGATGATGCCCGTCCGATGGAACGAGAACGGACCCGTCAGCCTCCTTCGCCGACGCTTGATCTATTGCAGAGAGGCTCATGGCACCGGCAATAGTTCCCAGCCCCAACGCTTGCATCGCGGTTCGTCGTCCAATCATGGTCATTCTAATTCTCCAGTAGCCCCACACGGCGTTCAGATGAGCCATCTCGGGACCCGAGATGCATAGTCGATCCACTCCTGACCAAAACGCGCCGCGAGATGACGCTCTTCACGGCGAATGGCCAGTCGATCCACGGCGAGCGCAGAAACAACGCCCAAAAGAACAAACCAGAGATTCCCGAAAGCGACCCCGACACCCGCCATCAAAGTCGCGTTACCGACGTAAATAGGATTGCGGGTGAAACTGAACGGCCCCGTGGTCACAAGCCGGCCTGCGGCGCGATGAGGAAGAATGTTGGTTTGACGCCGTCTCATTGTCAAAATGGCGCATAGATCGAGTGCGATGCCAACGGACGCAACGACGAACCCTGTAATCCGTATCCAGAGATCGCTCCGGACAGGTAAAGGGACAATAGACCAAGTCCGAGACTCGCAACCATGGCTATCGCCAAAATGAGAGGCGGCCACGGCACAGAATTTGGACTTTGACTTTCATCCACGATCATCTGGGCTTCCATGCCTGCTAACGAACCGGCGCCAAGGCCGAGGCGCATCACCGAACCACGACCTTCGAACCGTCAGGCACCCGGCTGTAAAGATCAATAATATCCTGATTGACCATTCGAATGCA
Source organism: Bradyrhizobium sp. SK17 (assembly GCF_002831585.1). Taxonomy (GTDB): domain Bacteria; phylum Pseudomonadota; class Alphaproteobacteria; order Rhizobiales; family Xanthobacteraceae; genus Bradyrhizobium. Next base: position 183,675 of record NZ_CP025114.1, read on the forward strand.
GCCGGAAGAAACTGCTTTTCCGATGCTCCAAGGCTCGGTCGTGCCGTGAATGCGAAACAGCGTATCCTTGCCATTCTTGAAAAGATACAATGCGCGCGCGCCTAACGGATTTCGGGCACCCCCATCCATGCCTTTCTGCCAGGGTTTGTAGCGGGCAGGTTCGCGTTTGATCATGTCGCTGGTCGGTGTCCAGTGCGGCCACTTCTTCTTGTATTCGATCGTCGCAGTCCCCGTGAATTCGAGACCCGCTTTCCCGACGCCGACACCGTAGCGCAACGCTTTTCCATGTTCTCGCACCAGGTAAACAAAGCGCTCGTGCGGATCGACGACGATTGTTCCGACCTGCTCACGGGTCGGAAAATCGACCACCTGCCGAAGGTATTTGGGATCGATGTCAGCGACGTCGATGGCATCCACTTTGTACGGTTCATTGGTGGTTGCGGCGTAAGCCTGGGCAGCAGCCGGATTTGCCCGCGGTGAAAACGCCACCGGCGCCGGCGTAGACGACGTTGTGGTACATCCAGCCAATAATGCTATTCCGGCAAAAACCATTGCGGCGTTGCCGGCCCATCGGATGCGGGCGAGCGAGTTCGTCACAAGTCGTGACATTTATTTTTTTGCCTGGGCACGAGCGTCCGCCACCGCACGCTTGAAACCGTCATAGGTCAGGGCAGACGTCACCCTGTAGTGACCGACAAGATAAGCTGGCGTTCCCTGCAATCCCAACGAATCGGCCTGGGCGAGGTTACGCCGAAGCAACGCGGTGATCTCATCGCCATGCGCTTTGAGATCAGCGTCAAGCTTGTCCATGTCGACGCCGGATTTGCGAATCGCCGCAAGCATCTGATCTTCGGGAATCTTCGGACCGGGAATCGACATCAGCGCGGCGTGGACGGCGGCGTATTTGCCTTGATATTTGGCGGCCAGCGCGAGCTGCGCGCCATAAACGGATGCTTTGGTAAGGATCGGCCAGTCCTTATAAACAAGGCGAATATGGCCATCTTCCTCCACAACCTGCTCCAACGCCGGCTCGGCTTTCTTGCAGAACGGGCAGTTGTAATCGAAGAAGGTCACGATCGTCAGATCGCCTTTCGGATTTCCCGCGGTGGGAGTGGCCGGATCGTTTTGGATGGCCTCGGCGGACGTGTCGGCATCCTGCGCGAATGCGTGAGAAACGGCCATCGGCATCAAGAGAGCCAATGAGAGGATCAAACGAGCTGCAAAATTGTTCGGGCGTGTGGCGGACATGATGTCTCTCCTCGGATAAAATGGACTGTTTCAGGACGGTTGAAGCTGATTGAGCCGCTTCAGGAACGTGGCTGAATCGACGGGGCCGACGATTCTCGCCCCGGCAATTTCCTTGCTGTCTCGCGCGCCAAGGAAAACAACCGTGGGTGGTCCGACAACGCCGAACCTTTTCATCAATGATCGTGTATCTTCGTTGTAGTTGGTGGCGTCCGCACGGATCAGCGTGAAGTCGTTCAAACGCGCCAATACGGCTGCGTCTGAGAAGACGGTGCGATCCATGACCTTGCACTCGACGCACCACTCGGCTGAGAAATCGAGCACAACGGGCTTGCCACTCTGACCCGCGCTTGCAATCGCCGCATCGAGCGCCTGCGACGTCGCGACGGTCTCGAATTTAGCCGCGTGCGCGGCGGTGATTGTTGCGAAGGCGGGAATTCTGGTGAGCTGTCCCAGCAAACCGAACGAGCCTAGACCGGGGAAACCATCAGAAACGCACCAACGCCGACTGAAGCCGCGCCCGCAAAGGCAGTCCATTTGCGCCATGCTTGTCCTCGGGTTCGGGCCCGTAGCTGTGGCGCCGCCAGGTAGATGCCAGTTCCGGCGAGGCCCACGCCCCACAGGGCTAGCATGAGCCACGTTGGAAGAACGCGCGAGATCACCCAGATCGCCACTCCGAGGAAAACGAAGCCAAACACGTGCTTCACACGTGCCAGCCACGGGCCAGATCTGGGCAAAATGCTTGCGCCAAACGTCCCGAATGCCATCAACGGCAAACCCATCCCGATGCCCAGGGCGAACAGTGCTGACGCTCCACGCCACGCGTTTCCGGTCTGAGCGACATAGACGAGGGCCGCGGCCAGGGGCGGCGTTACGCACGGGCCGACAATCAATGCAGAGCCGAAGCCCATGATCGCAGCCCCGCCAAGTGATCCGGCGCGGCGGCTACCGGCGCCGACGATGCGGCTCTGCCAGGCCTGCGGAAGCTGCAGGTCAAAGAGGCCGAACATCGACAGCGCGAGCACGACGAAAATTGCGCTCATTACACCAAGCGCGAGCGGCGTTTGAAGCGCAGCCTGCAGGTTCTGTCCGGACCAAGCGACCACCACTCCCAGAGATGCGTAGGCAAGCGCCATCGCCATGACATAGGCGGCTGACAGCATAAAGCCGCGTCGGGCCGTCAGCTTCTCGCCAGACTGCGCCAGCATCCCCGACAGGATCGGTATCATCGGAAACACACACGGCGTGAAGGCCAACAGCAAACCAAACCCCACAAAGGCGGCGAGCATGGAGATAAAACTTCCGCCGAGCTCTGGCTGTTCCGGCTCCGCATCGATGGCATTCGCATGAGATACGCTTGGACGTTCCAAAGCCGGATCGGAAATCCAATTGCTGTTCAACTGTGCTGGCGCCGACGTCCGAGCGGCCGGTTCGGCAACCGACAGCGTTTTCAAATCGACAGTCTTGGTGACCGGCGGATAGCAAATTCCTTGCTCTGCACACCCCTGAAAGGAGACCACAAGCGTGTTCAGACCGCTTGCCGATTCCGCAGATACGGTAGCGCGCGCCTGCCGGTGATATATTTCCGTCCTACCAAAAGACGGGTCGTCTTTCATGTCGCCGGCAGGAGTACTCACCTTAATCGGAACACCTTGCTGGCTCGTGACAGTGATTCTGTCACGATAGAGGTAATTGCCTGGCGCGATCACCCAATTAAGAACCAAGGTATCTTGCACTCCGCGCGCAACGTTTAGCTGGAAAGCCTTGTTAACAGCCGGCGGGCTTTGCGCCTGCGCGGAGGCAGCCATGACCGTAAACAGAAGAAAGCCGAAGAACGTTTTCAGGCAGGCGTTTGGCATGACATTCCACATAAAAAGGTGGAGTCTGGCTTCGCCGCCCTACCTTAAGGCAGCCTTAAGGCTCGCCTGTGACGTACCGATTTGGTGAAGCGAGGACGTGATGCGAATTCTGGTTGTCGAGGATGATCCCGTCCTACTGGACGGCTTGAAAGCTGGCCTGAGCCTGGCGGGCGCCACCGTTGATGCGGTGACCTCTTGTGCTGACGGCTTGGAGGCCTTGGCGACGGCATCATTTGATGCCGTGGTATTGGACCTGATGCTGCCGGACGGTTCCGGACTTGATTTTCTGTCTGGCATTCGCGCGGCAGGAAACGCAACGCCCGTTCTTCTCCTGACCGCCCTTGACGAAGTCGTTGACCGGATCAGAGGGCTGGACGCAGGCGCAGACGATTATTTGGGGAAACCGTTCGATCTGGACGAACTCGCCGCCAGAGTACGCGCCATCGTGCGGAGAAAAGCAGGCCGTGCCGCGCCGCATCTCGCATACAACGGGATCACGCTTGATCCGGCGACACTTGCCGCGACCGCGGCCGGAAGCACCGTAAGCCTGTCACGTCGCGAATTTGCGCTTCTCTCCGCGTTGATGGAGCGACCCGGAGCGATCCGCTCCAAGAGCGACCTTGAGGATCGTCTATACGGCTGGCAGGACGAGATCGGAAGCAATGCCGTCGAGGTACATATTCACAACCTTCGCAGCAAACTCGGGCGCGACATCATCGAGACGGTGCGTGGCATAGGGTATCGAATGCGAGACGCCAAATCATGATTACCCGTTCCATGAAAGGTCGCCTTTTCATCGTGCTCGCGGTCGCAACGGGTATAATCTGGCTATTCGCAAGCGCATGGATATTTTTCCAGACCCGCAGCGAGGTTGAACATGTGCTTGACACTCGGCTCCAGGAAGCGGCCCGCATGGTTAGCTCGCTGGCCATCAACGGTGACGCGGTTCCGTCGCGTACCTCGCGATCCGACGTGCAAACGTTACCTGAGACCGCAAGCTATGAACGTCAATTATCGTGCCAGATCTGGTCGCTGGATGGTCGGCTAGTTGCACGGTCAAGCGGCGCACCGAACGAAAGTTTGGGTAATGAGGCTGATGGCTTCTCCGACCAGCAAGTCGGTCGCGAAACGTGGCGCGTCTATGCCATTTCCGATTCGGCCAAAGGCATTCGCGTGCTCGTCGGAGATCGCCTCGGGCTACGTGAACGGCTTGTCACCGACCTCATCAAAGGCTTGCTCTGGCCTGCGATGTTGATCGTTCCGTTGCTCGGGCTTCTGATCTGGATGGTTTTGGGACGGGGATTGCGACCGCTTCAACTCATGGCTGCGGATTTGAAAAATCGAAGCGTCGATGACATGACCCCCCTTGATGTAACCCGAACGCCTCCGGAGCTGGCTCCGCTCGTAAACTCCCTGAACTTTTTGTTTTCAAAGCTGGAAACCGCTCGACGCCACGAACGCGAGATTACGGCATTCGCCGCTCATGAATTGCGCACGCCGCTTGCCGGACTGAAGACGCAAGCGCAAGTCGCCATTGCATCGCAAGATGCTGAGGTGCGAACAAGAGCGTTGCGCCTCATTGTGATTTCAGTTGATCGAACTTCCAGGCTGGTGCGCCAATTGCTGGCAATTGCGCGAATCGACGCACAGGATGGCGTCCGACGGACCGACGACGTCAACCTCGGTCAAATTCTTGACGAAATTATATCGACCGACCCGCCCTCAGGGTCAGCCAACGTCGTCTTAAGTCTCGCGCTCTACGATCTCGGTTTCGCGACAAATCGAGATCTTCTGTCGTTGGCGTTGCGAAACCTTCATGAAAATGCAATTCAGCATATCAAGCACAACGGCACCGTGAAGTGGGACGCTGTCCGCGTCGGATCCTCCATCACGATTTCCGTCGATGATGATGGCCCCGGTATCCCAGATTCCGAACTGCCACTTGTGACATCGCGATTTTTTCGCGGTCGTCACAAAAGTCCTTATGGCAGCGGCTTGGGGCTTTCGATCGTTCAACTCGCGGCTGACAAACTTGGGGCGAAGCTCGCGCTGAAAAATCGGAGTGATGAAAACGGCCTTCGCGTCACTCTTTCATTGTCAACTTTATAGAAAGCAAGATGTCGTCGCCATTCGGAACGGACTTCGCTATGAAAATAGCGACTGCCCGCTTTTGTAGAGTACGTAGACCGCCACAACAAAAATCAGAGACGCAAATACGATATTCAGGGCGCTCTTGAATTGCGAGAGATGGCCGGCAAGTCGCATTCCGATCAACCCTCCGACAAACCCGCCACATGTGAACTCAGCCGCGACTGTCCAATCAATGAGGCCGGACCAAGCATAGTTGATCGCTGTTGTCAGCCCGAAAGCACCAACCGCCAGCAACGACGTCCCTATCGCGTTGATCATCGGCATACCGGTAGCGAAGATTAGCCCGGGCACGATCAGAAATCCCCCGCCGATTCCGAAAAACCCGGCGGCGAGGCCGACGACGAGGGCGGTGGCGCCTGCCAACCACGGCCGGCCATTGTCGTTGGCATTTGACACCGTATTGGATCGCTTCGTCCGTAACATGAGGCCACCGACCACGAGCATCAACAGACCGAAGAGAAACAGCAGCCGGTCACCGTTGATAGCCTTGCCTACACTCGACCCCGCGAATGCGCCGATGCTGCCGACGACGGCGAATATCAGCGCATTGCGCCAGCGAACGGTGCCTTTACGCGCATAGTTGGTGAAATTCAGAAACGCGTTCGCCGCCACAGCAAGGGCACCGGTGCCAATGGCCAGATGAGGCGGAGACAAGCCGACCACATAAAGCAGCAGGGGCGTAGCAAGGATAGAGCCACCGCCGCCGGAGGCCCAATGAAAATCCAACGAGGCTACCGGAGCCAATCGCAAGACCGCCTGACCACATCGTCACTGTGCTGCTTGCCGGTTCTGACGCGCCTTGAACAGGTGGTCATGCGCGGCCACACCGGCGATCATTGCAATCGTGAAGACAATGGTCGCCGGGATGCCCAAGCTCAGCGATGCGATCGCAGGGCCGGGACATAGACCGGAAATTCCCCAGCCAATCCCAAACAATCCGGCACCAATGAGGAGAGGTGAATCGATTGAAGTCGTGGTCGGCAAATGAAACGCGACATCCAATGCAGGCGCCGTCATAGTTCGTGAAATGATATAGCCGATGGATGAAACGGCGACCGCACCGCCAAGCACAAAAGCAAGGCTGGGATCCCATGCGCCAAAGATATCGAGAAATCCGCGAACGCGCGCGGGGTCGAGCATACCGGATAATGCCAAGCCGAACCCGAAGATCACACCGGACGCCAAAGAAACCAAATTTCGCGCAAGAAGGTTCATGTGATTCCGAACTTTCTCATGACGAATACCGTCGCGATCCCGGTGCACAGAAACACGACGACTGCCGTGAAAGACCGCGGCGAAAGGCGTGCAAGGCCGCATACGCCGTGTCCGCTGGTGCAGCCCGATCCGAGGCGGGTTCCAAAGCCGACAAGCAAGCCGCCGACGACCATTAAACCCAATGTTGTTGTCACTTCGATCTGTGGCCAGACGCCGAACCACTGCCGGTAGACCAGCGGTCCAAACAGCAGGCCCGCCAGAAACAGGATGCGAGATATGCTTTCAGCACTGACATGCTGGATAGCACCGGAGACCATGCCGCTGACGCCGGCGATGCGACCGTTAAGAACCAAGAGGATCGCGGCGGATAAGCCGATCAGCTCTCCCCCGATCAACGACTGCAAATAAGTCTGCTGCATCTTAATTCCTAGTCATTTTCCGGAACGCCGTGCGACCTGCGCGAAAACGGCGGCCTGTACCGAAGCTTTCGTCCGGACGGGAATCTTGAAGGGCACTGACAAATGCGAGTCCTCGCAAAAAATCTGATGCAAAGCCGCAATCAAATGCCCAGCTTTGGCATCTGCGACGCTATAAATACGGACTTGGAGGACCCGCCGCGCCTGAACGACTCCCGCTTCTCTGAGGTCAGCAAGTTGTTGCGACAGAATCGGCTGTTTGATGCCTAGCTTGTCTTCGAGCTCCGAGACAGATTGTTCGCCCTCGACCAGCGCGCAGGCAATCATTAACCGATTGGGATTGCTCAGACTTCGCATCAAGTCCGCGGCCTGTCGGATATTGAGTTCAATCGAGTCAGGTTTGTTGGCCACCATTCTCATGATTCGCTCCACGTGGCTCCTTCGAGCGCGTCCAAGGGTGACCGGCCCCCACTGAGTGGTCCGATTGGAATGTTAGTTTAGAGATTGCATTTTGACTACCTCCTTTGGTGCTGGCCAAACGAGAGCCTCGGGTGCCGGTGGTCGATATCCCAGCGATGAGTGCGGACGCACCGTGTTGTAGTGGTGTCGCCAGTTTTCAATGACGATCTGCGCTTCCTTCAATGTGTAGAAGATCTCGCCGTTCAGCAGTTCGTCTCGCAGCTTACCGTTGAAGCTCTCGCAATAGCCGTTCTCCCAGGGGCTGCCCGGTTCGATATATGCAGTCTTTGCTCCGACAGCCGCGATCCAGTCCCGAAGTGCTTCGGCGACAAACTCAGGTCCGTTGTCCGATCTGATGTGTGTTGGAATGCCCCGCGAGACGAACAGCTCGCAAAGGGCCTCAATCACGTCAGTCGCTCTCAGCCTGCGTGCGACACGGATGGCCAGGCTCTCACGGCTGAACTCGTCGATGACGCACAGCATCCGGAACGCCTTGCCATCGTGGGTGCGGTCGGCGACGAAGTCATAAGACCAGACATGGTTGGGCCGCTCCGGCCGCAGACGGATGCACGATCCGTCATTTAGCCACAGACGCCCACGTTTAGGCTGTTTGGCAGGGACCTTCAGCCCCTCACGTCGCCAGATCCGCTCGACACGCTTCTTGTTCACCGTCCAGCCGGCCCTGCGAAGCAACGCCGTAATCCGGCGATATCCGTAGCGACCATATTGACGAGCAAGCTCGATGATGTCGGCAGTCAAAGTCGCCTCATCATCGGGTGTCGTTGGGATCTTGCGCTGCGTCGATCGATGTTGACCCAGAACCTGGCACGCCCGTCTCTCGGAGATGTCAAGCTCAGCTGTTACATGATCGACGCACGCTCGGCGTCGGGAGGGGCTTAGAAGTTTCCCTTTGCGGCCTCAGCCAGGATCAGCTTGTCCAGCGTCAGATCCGACACCGCTCGCCGGAGACGATTGTTCTCGGTCTCCAGTTCCTTCAGCCGCTTCACCTGATCGCCCTTCAGGCCGCCATACTCATTGCGCCATCGATAATAGGTGACTTCCGTCACGCCTATCGCTCGGACTGCGTCTGCCACCTGCCGACCCTGTGCCATCAGCACATCAACCTGTCGAAGCTTCGCAACGATCTCTTCAGCTGTATGCCTCTTCCTTGCCATCGATCCTATCCTCCACCGCAAAACCATACTTCAGGGAGGACCACTTCAAAGGGGGCAGATCACTATCAATTCCCGGATACGGGCCTCAAACCTTCCACGGCTCACTTCGCCGACCTTCAGCCCGTAGCCACGCAGAATGCCGCGGATGCTGAGTTCGACGTCGAGAAGCTTGCCCTGCAAAAGCTTGCGTCCAATAAGAATAGCCCGGGTATCCTTGCAAGGCACCGATTTCGCGTGAACCGGGCGGTACCACCCCATCCGCAGCAACTGGGCGATCCCGCGCGCATCTTTCCGGTCGGTCTTCACCGTCATGGCCGACAGCGCCGCCTTCACGTGCCGCGTCTCCAGCAACACGGCATCGCGTCCGACGGCGACAAGCCCCGCATGCAGCCATTGCGATAACGGCCCGGCTTCGAGCCCAATGCGGCTGACAGCCAATCCCAGCTCGTCAAAATAGCGGACAAGCGCCTCTGGCTCGCTGGCGATCTTGACCTCGCGGACGATCGTTCCGCTCGTATCCACAACGCACACGCTGCTCTCTTTCAGTGAGACATCGATTCCCACATAATGCTCCATGGCTGTTCCTCTCTTGATGCTTGGAGCCGATCGCTCGGACTCCGTTCCAACACCATCATTCTGAGGGACAGCCACCCATGCTGGCTAGGCTCGCGAAGGCCGGCCCATTACGGCATCTAACACCGTTGTTTTTAATACTGAGGATAGGATTGGCGGGCAACGCAATCAGCATATTCAGTGAGAGATTAATATTGGGATGGTCACCGACTTGAGCAGAGATCGCGTCACGCCCCCGAAGACAATCTCGCGCGATCGCGCGTGGCTGTATGCGCCAAGCACAATGAGGTCCATATTATTGCGATCGGCATAATTCGAGATAACATCAGCAATGGACGATCCGTTAGAATCAATCTGCTCGACCGTAACATTGGCTCCATGTCTGCTAAGATAGACCGCAACATCTGCACCAGGCTCTTCACCGTGCAACGGATTTTTCGCTGAATCGACCACAACGACGGAGATTAATTGGGCTGCCGTCAGCAGCGGCAACGAATCCGAAATCGCGCGCCGGGCTTGACGGCTGGCGTTCCAAGCCAGAAGCACGCGCTCTGCGATGGTCCCGGCCTTCCATCCATCAGGCAGGATGAGAATTGGAACACCGGTAGCAAGCAACAGCGTCTCAGCCGACCAGCCACTAGGCAACCCACCCGGCGGCGGATGACCCGTGATCACCAGATCAGCATGCAGAGAGTGTAGTTTGGCATCATCGGCATCAATTTCACGGACGATACGGAACTCAAAGCTGATATCCGCCCGCTTCGTGGCTATACTAAAGTTTTTGCTTGCGGCCTCGGACATGGCGATCTCTTTCGCTTTGTGACGTTCGATAAGCCGCCGTATAGCTTCCCTCCCCCTGACATAAGAATCTGCAGGATCTATCTGCCAGCCCGACGGGACAGCGAAGATACCGATGAGATGCGAACCGTGACGAAGAGCCAGCTCCACGGCGTAGCGAGCGCGAGTTGCGCCAGTCCGCGACGGATCCAGGAAGACAACGATGTTCTTGAGAGCCATTGGCTAGTGCACCTCTAATTCGCGGACACGGCTAAGAATACTATTTCAAGACAGACCGATGCGGTGATGCTCATCGCTCTTCCTTCAGGGAGAGGCCGTATCCGGTCATTGAGATGCCCTGAAACAGCGTATCGAAAGCTAGAATGAGTGCGGCCGTCGTCGGCATGGCAAGAAACCATGCACAGAAGATCCAGAACGCGCTGAGTATGGCGACGCACCCGGAAGACAGAATCCATGTTGCGCCGTCCTCCGGCGAAGCTGTCAGGCCTATCCAGATTCGAGCTATTCCGGATGCCACCAAGAAAGTGCTTAAAAAAATCAACGTCGAAATACTTGTGAGGTTCTCGTCCGACGAAAGCGCCACTCCTGCAAGGATGCAAGGTATCCCATTCATCAGCCAGTCGATGTAGATGTCGCCTCTTGCGATCTTTAGAACAACTAAAATCATGATTATGCCACTGAATATGGCTGAACCGCCGCTAAAATGCTCTTGGCCCGGTTGAACCGCGAGGGCGTCGGCAAGGGCAAGAGCGCTGAATGTAGTAAGGATGCCGCCGAGAACCATCAGCCTCAGCCAATCCATCTCGCGACGGAATCTGGCTCGAAACATCCGACGATAGTGCTCAAATGTATCTGATACGTCGCGTTCGTGCGATATCGTCCAAGACCGAACAAATCGCCTGAGCTTGATCAGACCATTCGGGGCCATGATGAACATCCTCGCTTCACGAACCGACGACGACATCGGCGCTATGCGCAGTCTTGGACTTTCTGAACTTCGCTTTGAGCTTTTCGCGCAGAGTCTGGAATGTGACGTACAGCATGGGGATCAGGAAAATCCCGAGCGTGCTGGCAACCGTCATACCGACGAAGACGGGCGTACTGACGTTACGGCGAGCGATCATCGAGGCTCCATCCGCCCAGACGAGCGGGACCAAGCCGAGGATGAATGCGATCGACGTCATCATCACCGCGCGGAAGCGAAGTTTTGCTCCGAGCTCGGCAGCTTCCTTGATGCTGAGACCGAGCTCGCGCTGTTCCTTGGCGAACTCGACGATCAGGATGCCGTTTTTGGCGGCCAAGGCGATCAGCACGACCAAGCCGATCTGCGCATAAAGATCGAGGGTCAGTCTCGCAAACAGGAATCCTAGGAAAGCGCCGAGAACACCTATCGCCACCGACAAGAGTACGGGTACCGGAATGGTCCAGCTTTCGTAGAGCGCGACAAGGAAGAGATAAGCGAAGAGCAACGCAAGCCCAAGAATAATTGTCGTCTGTCCCTCGGCCTGCTGTTCCTGATAGGCGGTCCCCGTCCATTCGAAGGCATAGGCTGGCGGCAATGCCTTTGCCGAGACCATCGCCATCGCTTTCATGGCTTCACCGGAGGAGACACCGGGGGCCGGCGAGCCGTTCACGGTCACGGACCGATAGTTGTTGTAACGTGTGATGACAGCCGGTCCGGTGACTGTCCGAAGCTCCGCAATCGACTGGAGCGGTACCATGGCGCCGCCGGCACTGCGGACATAGATGTCCCATAGTGCCGGAATGTCCCTGCGGTTCGTTACGTCACCCTGAAGATTGACCTGCCAGGTGCGGCCGAAGAGATTGAAGTCATTGACATAGGAACCTCCCAGCGTGGTCTGCAGCGCAGCGAAAATGTCTCCGATCGCGACACCAAGCGCCTGCGCTTTTTCGCGATCGATATCGAGGAAGAGCGAGGGCGCGTTCGCCCCGTAGGTCGTGAACACCCGCCTCAGTTTCGGATCCTGGTTGGCTGCAGCGACCACTCCGTTTGCCAGGTTGCCGAGCGTCGCTGGCTCTGCGCCTTCCAGCGATTCGAGCATAAACTCGAAGCCGCCGCTGGTCGAAAGCCCCACGACCGGCGGCAGATTGAAAGGAAGCACGGTCGCCGTTCGAACCTGCTGGCCTGCGACGAACATCTGTCCAATCAGGACTTGTGCCTTATCCGCCGCGGCAGTGCGCTGTTCGAACGGCTTGAGTTTGGCGATGACGAAAGCGTTGTTGCTGGCGGCAAAGCTGTCCAGCAACGAATAGCCAATGACAGCGACAACATCCTGGACCTGCGGTATACCCGCCAGAATCTTTTCGACGTCGCGAACGGATTCGCTCGTGCGCGCGACCGATGCGCCATCCGGCAATTGTATGTTGACGAAAAATGCGCCCTGATCCTCTTCCGGCAAAAGTCCAGTCGGCGTTATCGAACCGAGGCTGACAATGCCTGCGCCGCTTACCAGCACGACAACGATGGAGAAAGCTGAGAGCCTCAACGACTTTCTGACAATGCGTGCATAGCCGTCACGCAAACCGTCGATCCGACGACCGATCCAGCCCATCACACCGCGCTTGGGGCCACCATGCCGCACAAACACGGCGCAAAGCGCGGGAGAAAGCGTCAACGCATTGATCGCGGAGATCAACATCGAAACGCTGATGGTAACAGCGAATTGCCTGAACAATTCACCGGAAATGCCGGGGATAAAGCCGATCGGCACGAAAACGGAAAGAAGCACCAGCGTGATCGCGATGATGGGCGCGGTCACCTGCGCCATGGCCTTCTTGGTCGCCGCGACGGGTGAAAGCTCCGGCTCCTCTTCCATGACGCGCTCGACATTCTCGACTACGACAATAGCGTCGTCGACGACGATGCCGATGGCAAGAACCAGCGCGAGAAGCGAAACGGTGTTAGCGGAGTATCCCAGCGCCAGCATCACGGCAAAAGTGCCGACGAGACTGACCGGGACCGCGATGATGGGAACGATGGTTGCCCGAAGATTGCCAAGAAAAATGAAAACGACGATCGCGACAAGGACGAACGCTTCGACGAGCGTGTGAACGACTGCCCTGATCGTGTCGTTCACGAACTCCGTGGAGTCGTACATAACGCGAATCTTCAAGCCGTCCGGGAATCGGCGCTGCAGCACTTCGAGTTTCTTGTTGATCGCAGTGGACGTCGCCAGCGCGTTGGCCCCCGGTGACAGGAAAATAGCGATTCCTATCGCCGGGTTGCCATTGACCCGGGCTTCGGCATCTTCGTTTTGCGCCCCCAATTCAACGCGGGCGACATCGCTGATGCGTAGCACCGATCCATCGGCATTGGCGCGCAATAGGATCTCGCCAAATTCTTTCGCTGTGGTCAGCCGCCCTTGCGTCTGCACGTTGAGCTGAAAGCGCTGGTCGTCGGGGACGGGACGCGCGCCGATCCGACCTACCGGCGCCTGCACGCTCTGGGATTGGATCGCACGGATCACATCCGATGGTGCCAACCCAAGACTCGACAACCTTTCCACATCGAACCAGATGCGCATCGAATAGTTCATGCGACTGAACAATTGCGCCGAGCCGACGCCTGGGGTTCGGGACAACTCGTCCAGCACGTTGATCGTAGCGTAGTTCGTCATGAACAATGTGTCGTGCTTCTGCGCAGGACTATAGACGGAGATGAACTGCAGAATGGACGAAGATTGCTTTTGAACCGTGAGGCCGAGCGCCCGCACCTCGGGCGGAAGCTGGGCAAGGGCGGTCTGAACCCTATTATTGACATTGACTGTATTGATGTCGGCGTTCGTTCCGAGGGCAAAGCTGACGGTTAGGGTGTAGGAGCCATCATTGCCGCTGGTGCTCTTCATGTAGAGCATCTTATCGACACCGATCACCTTCGACTCGATCGGCTGTCCCACAGTCGCTTCCACAACCTCGGCAGACGCGCCGGGATAGATGCCGGTCACCCGGACCTGAGGCGGCACAATATCGGGAAGTTGGGCGACTGGGATGCGCATCATCGCGAGCCCGCCTGCCAGCGTCATCACGATGGCGATCACAATGGCAAGACGCGGCCTGTCGATGAAAAGATTGGAGATCATGCCTTATCCCCGCTGGGCTGGTTTCGATGGCGGGGACAAAGCCTCTACCGGAGCGGGCGCAACCGGTGTATTCGGTCTCACGCGCTGAATTCCTTCAGCAATAACCCGCTCGCCAACCTGTAGCCCTTCGATGATCGCAGCCGTCGTTGCCGTTGATTGACCCAGTTTGATCCGGCGCTGTTGTGCGATGTCTTTTTCGCCGACGACATAAACAAAATCGCCCTGCTGATCGGTCAGCACGGCGGCGCGCGGGATAGCGACTACGTCGCGGGGCTTTACCGACTCCAGTACGACACGCACCAGTTCGTCGTTCACCAGTTCGCGTCCCCCCCTACCGGGCAAGGCGGGGTTCGGTACAATGGCGCGCAGGACGATCGTGTCGGTGTCGCGGGCCACGTTGATATCGATGAAGTTGAGCTTGCCGACCTGACCGTAAAGACGTCCGTCAGGAAGCCGCAAGCGGATACGAACAGCGTTGGAACCGCCGTCCGTGGCAAATCGCTCACGCAGTTCGAGAAACCGCGCTACCGAGATCGGAAAACTGACGTAGATCGGATCCTGGCTTACGATGGTCGCGAGGGCACCCGACGCGGGCCCCACGACGTTACCAATGGTGAAGGCGGTACGTCCGACGCGACCATCGATCGGGGAACGAATTTCAGTATAACCAAGACTGATCTCGGACTGACGCAACTGCGCTTGCGCCGATCTTAACTGTGCGGCGGCTGTTTTTTGAGCCGCCCGCGCATTGTCTGCCGAACTCTGACTTCCAGACGAACTCTTGAGCAACTGCTCTGCTCGATCGAGCGCGAGATTCGCGTTTTCCAACTGGGCTTGCGCCTGAGCTACTGCGGCGCGCTTTCCTTCGACATCCGCTTCAAAGGGCGCGCGTTCAAGACGAAAGAGAAGATCGCCCTTGCTGACTTCAGCACCCTCGACAAAAAGCTTCTCGTCGAGGAAGGCGGTCACACGGGCCGAAAGATCGACTCGGCCTATGGCCTGGATCCGGCCATTGATCTCTGTCGCTTCAGTAATCGCTTTTGATTCCACCGTCACAACGCCAACCATGGGCGGTCCTCCCGCACCTGTTTGCGCCGACACTGGCACGGCCAGAAATGTGCTGGCGATGGCGATTAGACGAAGGATGGGCGACATCAGGCATGATCCAGCATGAATTACGAGATTCTAGGCAGACCTATATACATACGAACCGTATGTTTGTAAATTAAAATGATAAGGAGACCGAATAGATGCGTCGAACCAAGGAGCAAGCGGCCGAAACCCGGCAGACGATCCTGAAAGTGGCGGAGGAGCTTTTTCTGGAAAAAGGCTACGAGAACGTGTCGCTCGACGAGATCGCCGGCGCGGCGGCCGTCACGCGCGGCGCCGTCCACTGGCACTTCCGAAACAAGCAGGGATTGTTGTTTGCGATCCGCGACGAGATGCGCCTCCCCATGCAGGATCTAGCGGAGCGGTTAGCGGCGGACACCACCCTCGCGCCGCTGACAGCGCTTGGCGATGTGATATCGAGTACATTTTCTTACTTGCAGGCGGACCCGCGACAAAGGCGGATTCTCAAGGTGCTTTTGCAGGTCGATTGGGCCTCTTCAGAGGATGATCCCGATAGCGGAAAGACTTTTCAGCATCAGTTTCGGGGTTCGCTCATCAAGATATTCGAAGCCGCGGAGAGAAATGAAGCTCTGCCCGCTCCCTGGACGCCGAAATCTGCTGCCATAGCGTTCAGCGCGATGTTGAACGGGCTGATCAACGAATGGGCTCGCGGACAAACCGATTTCGAGCTCGTGCCGGATGCAACCGCAATCGTGCGAACGGTCCTCGATGCATGGAGCACGCTCGCAAGATCTGCCTCAACCGTCGCATCCTAACCTGCGCCGAGCGTGGCGTAAAAGCTGGTAAGGCCGGTGACGAGACAGTGCGGCAGCCATGGGGCCATCTCATCAGAATCTTCGTATTCTGAAATGACCGGCTGCACACCGGAGGCTGTGGTGCCTCCGCGGATCGTGTTGGAATTTGGCGGAGCGGCCCCCGGCGGAATGAGATTATCGTTTCATGCGGCGAGGTAAATCTTCTTAGCGAGTTGCTTGGTAGCAAGCGTCCGCCACCCGTCGATCTTCCGCATTGAGATTTGGCCGGACGCCATCAGGGGCCAGAACAGCATGGCGGCGATTTCGGCCGAAGGCAGCACGGTTCTGCGTCTTGATCCGCCTTTTGAACTCTTCGTGCAGACGCTCGATCGCGTTGTCCGGGCGCTTTTCCACTGGCTCAGCGGCAGACGGGTGAAGCTGAAGAGGCGGTCGCCGGCCTCAAGGCTATCGGCGACGGCCCTGTGCCGGAACCTCCACTTGCGGACGAACGCCTTGCGCCCCTCGCGCTGTGCGTTCTGGCTGCTGAAAAATGGGTCTTGAAGGGCGATTTTCCTGATGCGCGCGGCGAGGTGAGCCAATCGATGGGGCGTAGAGGCCCTGCCTGCGTAGTTTTCGCTGTGGTTTCGTCTCATGTTTGAGAGCTATGCGGGATTTTCGGTGACGGGGTGAATCAAGCGGCGGATTTCTTTTCGGACGCGACTTCGATTCCGTCGCGGAATGTTACACCGTTGACGACCTTAGAGTCGGACTCGAAACGACGTGAACGAGATCAAGGTCTTGCCAGCCGCCGTGTGATGGTTCGGATGTGGGCGACGAGCACCCACGCGGTTGCGCTTGCGATGGTCGCCTCAAAATCCTTGGCGAGCCTGCGGCATCGACCAAGCCACGCGAATGTACGCTCGACGACCCACCTGCGCGGTAGAACCTCGAAGCCCTCAGCATGGTCGGATCGCTTGATGATCGCGAGCGTCAATTTTCCGATCTTTGCGAGAGCATTCCGCATCTTGTCCCCCGCATAACCACCATCGGCGAAGACGTGCCGCAGCCACGGATAGAGCCGGCGGATCGAAGCCAGTACGCGGGGGCCACCATCACGGTCCTGGACATCGGCTGGATGCACGAGGAGACCAACCAGATTGCCTTGCGTGTCGGTTACAATGTGGCGTTTGCGCCCCTTGATCTTTTTGCCGGCGTCGTAGCCGCGCGGGCCGCCGCTTTCCGTGGTTTTCACCGATTGGCTGTCGATGACGCCCGCCGTCGGGCTCGCCTCACGTCCAGCATGCTCGCGTGCCGCCATCACTAGCGTGTAGTTGATCGAGCTGAACCTGCCCTCGCGCGACCATCCATAGAAATAGCCCTGAACGGTCGAGTACGGTGGGAAGTCCTTGGGCAACTGACGCCATTGGCACCCTGTCGAGACCATGTACAGGATCGCATTCACCACGGCTCGCAAGTCCGTCTCACGCGGCCTCCCAATGCGGGATGGGGAAGGTATCAAAGGCTTCAGCAATCCCCACTCCGCATCCGTCAGATCGCTTGCATAATGCAGTCCCTCACGGCGATATTGTCGCCGGGTGATTTCAGTCCAGGCCATCGTGCTCTCCCTCGAATCTTCGCAAATCCGAAGGAATCATAAGCCACTGAAATCACTCAACCCTTTTTCAGTCAGCCTCTCATCGCAGATATGCTTTGTGAATGATTGCCGAGTAAGGCTCGCCGCTTTACGCAACGTCTGTTTTCAGCCCGAACGCCGGGATTTTGCGAATCCGGCTTTGCAGGGCAAGTTCGAATTGCTCCCATCCCAGCAGCGACCTTGCTGCCTTTATCTGCTGCGTGATCACGAGCATTTTTCCGCCCCCTTGGAAGCCGTTTCAGAAGCGGAGATTCGCTTGAGGCGAAAACCGCCAGGAGGAGCCGTTGCATATCCATGACGAATCATGCGCCGACATCTCTCAGGCGCGGGACTGCACGGGCACAAGCGCTCCCGCGGCACAACTCCGATGGACCCTTAAGGAGAATTCAATTGGCCGCTTGCACGCGCTTTTCGGCCTCGCGAGACTGCATGCGAAAGTGCTTCGGCGAGCAGCGTCAAAGCGATAAACTGATGCTGAGTGGTCATTGCGCCGACAGCAAACGCGCCTCTCACGGCCGTCGCCTGCCGCTCAGACTTATCTAGACCAATCGGCGCAGCGATACCGTTCGCCGTTGGATTCGCTCGGTTGCAGTCATGGCTTTGTGAATCAGTCATCACGCTGGCGACTCCTCGGTAAGTGTCCTATTCCGGCAACCTCTTTGCGGGTTGTTTTACGTCGCTTAAAGTCCACATCTCAAACGCAAGGGCCGGGGTTGACTGGAAGACTCATGCGAATCGTCGCGCCCTTCAGGCGACAGCAGGCGAGAACGTTGATGCTGGGTTTTGTTTCGGGTTCGGTGGAATGTCTACTTAAACAAGCCCCTCCCCTACCCTCGCTCATACTCCCGATGTGGATGAACAGATGAACATCATCAGCGGCTCGTTCTGGGCATGGGCATGACCGTTGATACAACACCAATGCGTTGCAATGATCACGCCCAGCATCACGGCGCCTGTCGCACCCACCATCTTCTTCAGCCAGCCGACTTTCTTCTTTTCCGCGGAAGCCTCATCCGCGGTTTCGACCGGACCGCCGACGATGCCGCTGAACTTCTCGAAGAACTCCCCTGCAAGCTTCGTGGCCGTCGCATCGATCAATCGCCCGCCGAGTTGCGCGAGCTTGCCGCCGATCTCGGCCTTCACGGTGTAATGAAGGATGGTTGCGTCACCATCGGCCTCCAGCTTGACCGCGGCGCTGCCTTTGGCAAAGCCGGCCATGCCTCCGGAGCCTTCACCGGTGATAGTGTAACCGTTCGGCGGATCGAAGTCGGACAAGGTCACCTTGCCGGTGAACGAAGCCTTCACGGGACCGACGCGCAGCGTGACCTTGGCGTTCATTTCATTGTCGGATGTCTTCTCGATGGACTCGCATCCGGGGATGCACTGCTTGAGCACATCGACGTCGTTGAGCGCGGCATAGACTAACTCGCGTGAAGCTTCGATGCGTTGCGAACCGTTCATATCCATCAGACATGTCCTTCTTCCTGTTGTTCCGCCCGCCGTTGTCCACGGCGGCGCACCTCGACCATCTCCGCAACGATCGACAATGCAATTTCATCCGGCGTGATCGCGCCGAGATCGAGTCCGGCCGGGGCCCGCAGAGTCTCCAGTTGCAAGGGCGGCACGCCCGCGGCAGCCAGTTCGTCCTTCAGCACGGCCGCCTTCTTGCGCGATCCGACGAAGGCGACATAGGTTGACTGAGCGGCCAAAGCCGATTTCAACGCTGCCGTATCACCACGCCCCTGAGTCGACACAACGACATATCGGTTGCCGCCGCTGTCCGCAGGGATCTCATAACCATCCACAAGCCGATCGGTATCGCCGAACAGCGCATGATCCGCGGCTGGGGCGCACACTGATACGAAGAATCCCATGCGCTGGGCGATGGCCGCGATCGCCACCGCCACAGGCGATGCGCCGCAGACATAAAGCTGCGGACGCGGCAGGATCGGTTCGACAAAAATATCCATGGTGCCGTGGCTCGGACACATGTTGTTGGCGTAGAGGACGCCGTCGTGTGATTCACCGGCTTTCAGTCCGTGTTCTTCCAGCACATCCTTCGGCTGCACGCTGATGAGGCGCGGCTGGCCGTCCGAGAGCGACTGCCGCGCCGCCTTCAGCACATTGGCACGTGCGCAACCCCCACCGATCCATCCGGCGGTCATGGTGCCGTCTCTGAGGATGACGGCCTTCGCGCCCGCCTTCGCTGCGGTCAGCGATACCGTGCGCACCACAGTGGCCAGCGCGAACGGCTCGCCGCGGGCTTTCATGTCGTTGACGATGTCGAGGACATCGGGTGCGAGCGTCATGATCTCATATCCTTGCCAGATAAGGTTCGAGCGCCTGCAGACTTTCGAGATTGTGCGCCGGAGCGAACAGATCGACATGGGGCAGCGCCGCCTTCATGCCGGCCGCCTCCGGCGCATAATCGCGCCAGCCGATCATCGGATTGAGCCAGGCGATGCGGCGGCAGCGTCGGCGCAGCGCCGCCATCTCACGGCCCAGTTGCTCGGCCGGTCCGGTGTCATAACCGTCGGACACGATCATGACGCAGGTGCGCGCATGAATCGCACGCTTCGCGTGCCAGCGGTTGAATGTGCCAAGCGACTCGCCGATCCGTGTCCCGCCGCCGACGCCCTGGGCCAGGATCGACATGCGCTCCACCGCCCGCGTCGCATCGCGCTCGCGCAGCGCCGGTGAGATGTGAATCAGCCGCGTATGAAATACGAAGGCTTCCGCTTCGCGGAACGTGTCAAGAATGCCGTGCATGAAGCGCAGGAACACCGCCGAATACATGCTCATGGAACCCGAGGCGTCGAGGAGCACGACGAGGCGCAGCGGCTTGTTCTTGCGCTGGCGCCAGACCAGTTCCATCGGCGTGCCGCCATGCGCGATGCTCTTGTGGATCGTGCGCCGCAGGTCGATGCGCCGGCCCGCGCGGCGTGCCTGCTCGCGCCGGGTCAGCCGCACGCGCATCGCCTTTGCCAACCTGGCCGCAACGGCATGAGCCTCCGCAAGATCGGATGGATTGGCGAGATGACGGAAATCGGCTTTGGCAAGCGAATCAGACCGCGAGGCTCCTTCGCGTAGACCGGGGCTGTTCTCGTTGGTCTCGTCATCACCACCGGGACGCCTTTGCACGCTATCCGGTGCGCCGTCCGGATTGCCCGGCCGATCGCCGCTCTTCGTGCTGTCGAAACCCGGCGGGGTCTTCTGCAGCACGCCGGACATGCGCGTGGCGGATTTCATGCCGCGCCCCAGCCAGAACGCATCAAATATCTCGTCGAATTTCTCCCAGTCCGCCTTGTTGCTGCACAACAGCGCGCGCAGCGCTGGACGCAACCGCGATGGCGATGACGAATCCGGACCGGCAAGCACCGTGAGCGCGTCACTTGTCTCGGCGAGCCCGACAATAAAAGCGTTGTCGCGCAGCACGCGGACGAAATCGCCGAGCTTGCGGCGCGCGCCTGCGCCCGCCGGAGCAGCAATCGTCTCGCGAATGGCCGCACTTCCTGCCATATCAGGCCACCTTGCCCAGCAGCCGGTCGGACACCTCACGCGTCATGCGCGACTTGTCCTCTGCCGTCTTGATCAGGCACATCATGGTTTCGAACACGACTTCCGGTTCCGCGCGCAGATCGTCGATGCCAAGCCCGGCCAGAGCGGCTGCCCAGTCGAGTGTTTCGGCAACGCCGGGGCTCTTTCGCAAATCCTCCTTGCGGATGGCCTCGACCATGCGCGCGATCTGCAACGCCAGATCCACGTCGATGTCGGGCATGCGCGCGGTGATGATACGCGCCTCGCGTTCGACGTCGGGAAAATCGACGTAATGATAGAGACAGCGGCGGCGCAGCGCGTCGGAGAGTTCGCGCGTTCCGTTGGACGTCAGCACGACATGCGGGATCGTGGTGGCGCGGATGGTTCCAAGCTCGGGGATGGACACCTGGAAATCCGACAGCAATTCCAGCAGGAACGCCTCGAATTCCTCGTCAGCGCGATCGACCTCATCGATCAGCAGCACAGGCGATTTCGGCTGACGGATGGACGACAGCAGCGGACGTTCAAGCAGGAATTTTTCCGAGAAGATATGATCTTCGACGACATCGGCAGCGTCAGCATGGGTTTCGCGCGCCTTGATCGCCAGCAACTGGCGCTGATAGTTCCACTCGTAGAGCGCCGCGTTCTGATCAAGTCCTTCATAGCATTGCAGGCGAATGAGGCGCGCGTCATTCGCCCGAGCCAAAGCCAGCGCAACCTCGGTCTTCCCGACGCCCGCCTCGCCTTCCAGCAATAGCGGGCGCGACAGGTGCTCCATCAGCCAGACGGCCGTCGCAAGATCACGATCCGGAATATAGCCTGCGGCGGCCAGCCGATCTGCGATTCGATCGCGTGGAATATGATGACGCATAAGCATTTCCAACTCGCCCGGCCCATTGCCGGTGCAGTCCCTGCTTCAAGTCCGGTGCGATCAGAGAGCCGACGAGCAGCCGGCACCCGAAATCTCACCACACGTTCCGGACATGCCGGGCGGAGCAGAGTTTGCTTCGCCCGGACCTGTCTTAAACATGCAGGCCCAGTCTTTCGCCGACCTTCCAGAGCCGCCAGGCATCGTGCGGCATCTGGATGTGGCCTGCATTCAGAAACGCAAAGGCATCGTTCACTGCGTTAGAGAAACATGGCACGCCGCCGACATGGGGGCTTTCGCCCACGCCCTTGGCGCCGATCGGGTGATGCGGCGACGGCGTGACGGTGTAGTCCGTTTCCCACTTCGGCGTCTCCACCGCAGTCGGCAGGAAGAAATCCATGAATGACGCGCCCATCACGTTGCCCTGTTCGTCGTAACGGATCTCCTGACCCATCGCGACGGCGAAGGCCTCAGTGAGACCACCGTGGACCTGTCCTTCGATAATCATGGGATTGATGCGCGTGCCGCAATCGTCGAGTGCATAGAAGCGCCGGGTCTTGGCGACGCCGGTATCGACATCGATGTCCATGACGCAGAAATACGCGCCGAACGGATAGGTCATGTTCGGCGGATCGTAATAATTCACCGCCTCAAGACCCGGTTCCAGATTGGGCGGCGGACTGTTGTACGACGCCCAGGCGATTTCCTTCATGGTCTTGAATTTTTCAGGCAGACCCTTCACCCGGAAGCGATCAACGTCCCATTCAAGATCGCCTTCATGCACTTCGAGAAGGTGAGCCGCGATCATCTGCGCCTTGGCCTTGATCTTGCGCGCGGCCACGGCCGTGGCCGCGCCGGCGGTCGGCGTTGAACGCGAGCCATATGTACCAAGACCGTAAGGCGCAGTGTCAGTGTTGCCTTCCTCGATCATGATATCGTCGGCGGGAATGCCGAGTTCGGTGGCAATGATCTGGGCGTAGGTCGTCTCGTGGCCCTGCCCCTGGCTCTTGGTGCCCATGCGGGCGATGATCGAGCCGGTCGGATGGATGCGGATTTCGGCGGAGTCGAACATGGCGACGCCGAGAATGTCGCAATTCTTGGATGGACCGGCGCCGACGATCTCAGTGAAGAAGGAGATGCCGATGCCCATCAACTCGCGGGTTTCGCCACGCTTGAAGGCTTCCTGCTTTTGCTTCTGCTCGGCGCGCAGCGCACGATAGCCGACAGCATCCATCGCCTTTTTCATGGCGAGCGGATAGTTGCCGCTGTCGTATTCCCATCCGAGCGGAGCATGATACGGAAACTGCTCCGGCTGGATGAAGTTCTTGATGCGCAGGTCCGCCGAATCCATGCCGAGCCGCTGCGCCAGCGTCTCGATGGCGCGTTCGATGGCATAGACCGCTTCCGTCACCCGGAATGAGCAACGATAGGCGACGCCACCCGATGCCTTGTTGGTGTAAACGCCGTCTACCGAGAGATACGCCACCGGCATGTCATAGGAGCCGGTGCAGATGTTCATGAAACCTGCCGGCCATTTCGACGGATCGGCGCAAGCGTCGAATGCGCCGTGATCGGCGAGCACATGGCAGCGCATGGCGAGGATCTTGCCGTCCTTGGTGGCGGCGAGTTCAGTCGTCATGTGGTAATCACGCGCAAACGAGGTGGTGGAGAGATTCTCCATCCGGTCCTCGACCCACTTCACCGGCACGCCCAGCACGATGGACGCGACCACCGCGCAGACATAGCCGGAATAGGCGCCAACCTTGTTGCCGAAACCGCCGCCGATATCCGGCGCGATCACGTGGATCTTGTGCTCGGGCAACCCCGAGATCAGCGACACCACTGTGCGAATCACGTGCGGCGCCTGGAAGGTGCCCCACAGCGTCAATTCGCCCTTGATCTTGTCCATCGAGGCGACGCACTGGCAGGTCTCCAGCGGCGACGGATGGACCCGGTGATAGGTAAACATATCCTTGGAGACGACGTCGGCCTTGGCAAAGGCTTCGTCGGTACCGTCCTTGTCGCCGATATCCCAGAAGAAGATGTGGTTGTGATGCTTGCGCGGTCCATGCGCGCCGGTCATCTTGTCCTTGATATCCTCGCGCAGCAGCGGCGCATCAGGCTCTAGTGCCTTAAACGGATCGACCAGAACCGGCAGCGGCTCGTATTCGACCTCGACGAGTTCGATCGCGTCGGCGGCGATGTAACGGTCCTTCGCCACCACGAACGCGACTTCCTGATTCTGGAACAGCACCTTCTCGTCGGCGAGCACGGCTTGCACATCGCCGGCCAGCGTCGGCATGTAGTGAAGATTGAGCGGCTTGAGGTCGGCGGCGGTCAGGACCGCAAGCACGCCCGGCAGCGCCTTGGCTTTCGAGGTGTCGATGCTCTTGATGCGGGCATGGGCGTGGGACGAGCGCACGAAATCCCCGAACAGCATGCCCGGCAGTTTCACGTCGTCGACATAGTTGCCCTTGCCTTGCGTGAAGCGGATGTCTTCGACGCGCTTGCGCTTGCACCCCATGCCCTGGAGTTTTTCGGCGCGCTCGGCGCTGGTGAGTTCGATTGGAGCCTGGACGTTCATTCTGCGGCCTCCTGGAAAGGCACGCCATTGATCTTGGCTGCCGCGTATTGAATTGCCTTCACGATGTTCTGGTAGCCGGTGCAGCGGCAGAGATTCCCTGCGATACCAAACCGGATTTCCTCTTCAGTCGGATTGGGATTTTCCTGCAGCAAGCGATGCGAGCGCATGATCATGCCCGGCGTGCAGTAACCGCACTGCAGGCCGTGCATCATGCGGAAGCCTTCCTGCAACGCGCTCAGCGTGCCGTCTGCGGCCGCCATGCCCTCGACGGTCGTAATCGACGAACCATTGGCCTGAATGGCGAATGTCGTGCAGCTTTTTACCGACATGCCGTCGAGATCGACGGTGCAAGCACCACAATGGCTGGTGTCGCAGCCGATGTGCGCACCAGTGAGATTTTGTTGTTCGCGGATGAAATGGATCAGCAGGGTGCGCGGCTCGACCAGCGCCTCCACCGGCTGCCCGTTGATCGTCAGCTCGATATGGGCTTTCGCCATGTTGGGTCTCTCCCTGAATTTCTAGTTTTTCGCGCGGGACTTCGCCCGCTCGGCGGCGCGGCGCAGCATCACGCCAGCCATCTTGGTGCGGTATTCGGCAGGACCGCGGCCATCCGCCGCCGGACTGGTGATCGCCTCGGCCAACGCGACGGCCTTGTCGAGCGCCGCCTTGTCGAGCGCGGTGCCGACCAGTGCGTTGGCGGCTTCTTCAGCCCACAGCGGCGTATCGGCCACGTTGGTCAGCCCGATCGAAGCCGAGGTGCACTTGCCGCCACTCATGGTGAGAACGACCGCGGCCGCGGCGGTGGCATAGTCGCCGATTTTCCGTTTCAGTTTCTCGTAGGCATAGCCATGTCCAACCGGCGGCACCGGAATGCGAATCGCGGTCAGGATTTCGCCGGTCTCAAGGGCGGTGAAATACGCCGCCTGATAAAACTCACGCGCTGCAACCCGGCGCACGCCATTCGGGCCGGTGAGTTCGTAGCTTGCGCCCAGACACTGCATCAGCGCGGGCATGTCGTTGCCCGGATCGCCGTTGGCGGCGTTGCCGCCGATGGTGCCCATGTAGCGGATTTGAGGATCGGCGATCAGCAGCGACGTCTCGCGAATGATCGGCAATTTCGCCGCCAGCAGATCGGAACCGATCAGCGTGTGCTGGGTGGTCATCGCTCCGATAACGATGTCGCCGCCCTCTTCCCGGATCCCCTTGAGGTCTCCGATGGCGCGCAAATCGACCAGATGCTCTGGCGTGGCCAGCCGGGTTTTCATCATCGGGATCAGGCTGTGGCCGCCGGCCAGGGGCCGGGCGTCTTCGCCGAGCTTCACCAGAAGCGCGACGGCATCGGCGACGGATTTCGGACGATGGTAGTCAAATGAACCAGGAATCACGGTTACCTCCCCAGGTTACCCACGCCCCAGACCTCTGTTGGGTCCGGTTTACATCAGCGCGTTGCCTAGGAGGCCAAGCCGTTTAGAAACATTCAAGAACAGGAGCACCAGAGATCGGTTTTCGGCACCAAAAGCGGCAGCTGCGCACGAACTGCGTCAGCAACGCTGTCTTAATTGTCCCTGGTTCGCAGATATTCGGTGAGCTGCTCGCGCAATTGCGGCAACCGGCTGCGGCTCACCGGCACCGAGCGGCGCACCGGCGAATCGAGATCGGCAATTCCGTTGTCGCCCGCGCGCTTCAGACGCGCGACGCGCTGAATATTGACGATGTAGCTGCGGTGGACGCGAAAGAAAATATCGGGCGGCAGCCGCGCGATGATCTCGCCGATCGAGAGCGGACAGAAGATGTCCTCCCGGCCGTTGAACACATAAGTATAATGTGCGTTGGCGTGGACCGAGAAAATGTCGGCGGTGTTGATGGTCTGGCTGCCGCGATACTTCTCCACCGGCAGGGTGGCCTCGTAGATGGGAGCATCCGATGTCGCCTGCGTGGGCGCATCGGCGACCGTGAGTTCCGCGACCGAACCAGAGACAGGCGTCACGCTGTCCGCCGTAATCGGGGCCGGAATGGGATCCGGCTCGTTCGCCTCGGGCACGATCACCGGGTCCGCCGCGGATTCGCGCTGATCCGGAACCAGCGCCAGCATGAAAACACCGGACACCAGAAACGCGACGACACTGACGATCACCGCCAGCAGATCGCCGGATATGGCCGGCGTGCCCGGCGGCAATGCGCCGACAATCGGATGCAGCGTCAGCCCGGCCATCGCGGTGTAGTGCATTCCCGAAATCGCGCAGCCCAGAACCGCCGCGCAAACCAGCAAGGGCGGCCTCGTCTCGGACGCGAATGCCAGCCACAGCGCGAGGCCCGACGCCAGAACGGCGATCAGCACGCTCGCCAGCACATAAACGGGATTGTGCATCATGTGGGCGCTGGCATGGAGCGCCAGCATCCCGATGTAATGCATCGAGGCGATCCCGACGCCCATCACCGTGGCCGCGATGAACAGCAGCCGCTGCGAGCGCAATGTCGCGAGGTAAACCGCGATTCCGACCACCAGCACGCAAACGAGGAACGACAGCAGCGTCGGAAGCACCACGTAGTCGACGGTGACGGGCAGCCGCGCCGCCAGCATGCCGACGAAATGCATCGCCCAGATGCCGATCGCAAAGGACAGCGCAGCACCGGCGATCAGCAGGCGGCGATTCAGCGCGAACGCCTGCGAAACGCGAAGCGCCAGATTCAAACCGACGTAGCTTGCCTGTATTGCCACGAGCAGTGACAGGGCAACCAGCGTCGGATCATGTTCGATGGGCATATCCCAGCAGTCCTTGTCCGAACAGCCGCGACCCTAAAACAAAAAACTCACAAAAATCAACTTGCCCAAGCCATTTGGCAATGTCGCCCAAGCATCATTAAACTGGACTCCAACTCTCCTAAATCAGCCTGCCATCTGTCTCAAATTACCTGACGACGGACAGACCACCGACAGTCTGTGCGTGATCTGCCGTGACCAGACACGCCTTGCTACTGGAGCTAGAACCTCGCGGGTTTCACGCACCGCTGGCGCATCTCCATCGCGCCGCCGAGGCGGTGCCGCATTGATGATGATCGCATAGGCCGCCTGCGTTGACTTCAGCAGTTGGACGATGCTTCGGGTGACACGCAGATCGAACAACGTCGGACGCGTCGGAACGATTACCAAGGCGGCGTAACGCGCCGCTACGAGAGCATGCCGTGCGCCGGGCGGCATATCGATGAGCAGGATTTCAATCCCGCAGCGCTGTGCCAGCGCGATACTCTGCTCGATCTCGTTCTCACTGCAGCGGCAAACTCGAATATCCGATTTGTTTCGGACGCGTCGCCATTCGAAGCTCGATAGCTGCGGATCGCAATCGATGACACCAACTTTATAGTTTTTCTGCGCGGCGACGACGGCAAGGTTTGTGAGCGTCGTGGATTTGCCAGCCCGCCCTTGCCAACAAAAGCAATAACCGCTTGAAGCGGAGACCCGGCGATAGATGAGGAGCGTATCCGTGTCCCAGACGCAGAATGTCTCAACGACTCGGGTGAGGAGATCGTGCCCTCGTTTGAAGGAGGCACGACATAGCCAGCAGGGTGCTTGAGCTGACCTGCTACCATGTGATCAATCCTCCAGCTTCGGCCGACGGCCGCGGGCACGCGCGGCGAGCCGCCATCGCATCGGGTGCCGTCCGGAATGCGGTTGGAATTCAGTGGCGCGTTCTCCGGTAACATGAAGGTATCGTTTCAGGCGGCAAGGTCAATCGGCTGATCAATGGGTTTTGTGGAAAGCGTCTGCCACCCATCCACCTTGCGCATGTTGATCTGTCCTGAAGCGAGCAGCGCCCAGAACAACATCGCGGCGGTGTCGGCGGATGGCAGAACGGTTTGAGTCTTGATCCGTCGCTTGAATTCTTCGTGCAGACGCTCGATTGCATTCGTAACCGGTATGAGGATCCCGGTGCCCGCTCATCTGGCTTGGATCGCGTTGATCCTGGCGTATGGTGTGACCATCCGGGACGAGGGGCACCGGGAGCACGTCAGTGGGCAGGCCGATCTGTACGATGAGCCGTGAGCTCGTGTTAGTAGCTGGCCGCCCCTGCGACCCACCCGGTTGCGCTGTGAGCGCGGATCCGTAGTTGTCGTGTGGCCCACTGCTCCCGTCGAACCAAATGAGAGGAGCAGAAGATGCAACGTGTACTCGGCATGGACATCCACCGCACTTTTGCGGAGGTGGTGTTCTGGGAAGCAGGCCGGCTTCGTCCCGCCGGGCGGATCGATATGACTCGTTCGGGGCTTGAAGGGTTCGGCCGCAGTCTAAGCAAAGAAGACGAAGTCGTCATCGAGGCGACCGGCAATGCCATGGCGGTGGTGCGGGTGCTCGGTCCGTATGTCGCGCGCGTGATCATCGCCAACCCGCTGCAAGTGAAGGCGATCGCGCATGCTCACGTCAAGACAGACAAGATTGACGCGGGCGTTCTGGCGTCGCTGCGGGCAGCGGGGTTCCTGCCTGAGGTCTGGATACCCGATGCGGATACCGAACGTCTGCGTCGCCTGGTGGCACGTCGCAATCAGATCGTTCGGCATCGAACCCGAATCAAGAACGAGATACATGCCATCCTGCAGGCGCACCTTATCCCGCCGTGCCCTCATGCCGATTTGTTTGGTCGGTTGGGTCGGAGCTGGCTCGGACGCCAAGCACTGCCGGACGATGAGAAGGCCGCCATCGATCGGCATCTGCGTGAGCTTGACCGGCTCGCCGAAGACCTCGAGCTTCTCGACCGCGAAATCGCCGAGAAAGTGATCGAAGATCCGGCCGTCAAACGCCTCCTGACCATTACTGGCGTCAACATCATCGTAGCCGCAGGTCTCGTCGCGGCGATCGGCGACATCGGCCGCTTTTGCTCGCCGCAGAAGCTTGTCAGCTATGTCGGGCTCAATCCGCGGGTGCGCCAATCGGGCCTTGGGCTGGCGCAGCATGGCCGCATCAGCAAGCGCGGCCGCAGTCACGCGCGCGCCATGCTGGTGGAGGCAGCCTGGGCCGCCTCCAAGGCACCAGGCCCGCTGCGGTCATTCTTCCTCCGGATCCGAGCCCGGCGTGGTCATCAGGTCGCAGCAGTCGCCGTCGCACGCAAGCTCGCGGTGCTCTGCTGGCATCTGCTGACCAGGGATGCAGATTACCAATGGGCGCGTCCAGCGCTGGTTGCCAACAAACTCCGCGCGATGGAGCTGCAGGCCGGCCAACCGGCAAGAAAGGGAAACAAGCGTGGCGCAGCCTACGCTTATAACATCAAGGAGTTGCGGGATCGGGAGATCGATGTCGCGCGCCATGCTGAACAGGTCTACGAACAGTTCGTCAGCCGATGGCAGCGGCGTGGTCCTGGAAAGCGGCGCACGGGCGCCGCCAGAGATGAGCGCCAATGAGGAGAGCTGCGCAGCCGGGCTGACATTCTCGAGCCAGGCTCTTGCCAAGCGTCACACGTGTCATTCCAGCTTAACAGATCGCGCAGAAAAGACTTGTCGATCTCATCCGTAACAGATCGCGCAGAAAAGACTTGTCGATCTCATCCGTGGTGCGTACACTGCGCCATTGGCTCGGCGGCAAGCGAGTGAAGGTGAACAAGCGTTCCCCTGCCTCTTCCAGGCTGTCGGCGACAGCGCGGTGCTTGAGCCTCCATTTGCGAATGAAGGCCTTGCGGCGGACCTCTATCTCCTCAGGTGTCGTCGCGTAGATCATGTCGTTGTAATCCGCGGTGATCTCGTCATGCAGGCGCTCGGGTGCATGCGCGAAAAGGTTCCTGTGCTTGTGGACCGTGCAGCGCTGGACCGGCACTCCGTCCCAGACCGAGGCAATGGCCTTGTCGAGCCCCGGCGCGCCATCGACGATGAGGAACTCGGGCCGCCGTAGCCCGCGCCTAATTAGATCGTCGAGGACAGTGCGCCACGCCTCGGCGCTCTCTCCGCCCATGCTCTTGATCGCGAGCAGCACCTTCTGGCCGTCGGCGCGCACGCCCAGGACAACGAGGAGCGAGATCGAGGTCGCCTTGCGGTCGAGCCGCACGCGAACGACGGTGCCGTCGAGGATCAGGCGCACGATCGGATCCTCGGCCAGTGAGCGGGTGTTCCAGGCATCCCAGTCGCTCTTCACCTTGCGCCACGTCCGGCTCACCGTGTCCTTGCCGACTGTCCCGCCGAACAACGCCGCCAGCGCGCGACGCACCCGCCGGGTATTGGTGCCGGCGAGATAGGTGCTCGCGATCAGCGCATCGGCGGCAAGCGTGCGCCGCTGATAGGCCCGCAGCGCCTGGCTCTTCCATTCCGTCGTCTTGCCTTCCGAAGTGGTCAGCCGGGCCCGCGGCACCGCGATCTCGATCGGCCCGAACGTGCCCGTCAGCGAGCGCGTCCGGCTGCCATGACGGTGGCCCGTGACGCAGGCTCCTGCTTCGTTGCCGGCCATCTTGCTTCGTTCGTAACGCGGCCGGGCCAGCGCGGTATCGAGCTCGCCGCGGATCAGCTCTTCGATGAATTGACGCGCCCGAGCCCGTACCTCGGTCTCGATCGGGTCGAACCAGTTATCGAAAGGATCAACAGCCATCTCAGTCGCAGGCTGCATGGAATCAGGCTTCGTGGTAAGCTTGGTCATGGCGTAGTCTCCAGTCCGACGCTTCAACGCCGGATGATTCGAGGTTGATCACCCCGGAGACTACGCCACCCTCAATTCCTACCAACTCCGCGACGGCACCTCGCATCGAAATCAAGCCCCCTGAATACAGACCAGTCGATTCCCTCCTGAAGCGGCCTACTGGCGAGGTACTGGCATTGTTTGGCCGTGAGCGCGCGGAAACCGTAGTTGTCGTGCACTGTTCATGTCCTGACTGCAGCCGGCGCGCACGACCCTCGATGTCCGCCCCCCGCATCTCGTCGATCGCGTCACCACGCAGCGAATGGAAAACCTCACCTCCCTTGGCACCGCAGCGTTTCATATGATTCTGCATCGTTTTCGACATGTATTTCGAGGGGTCGGGGTGTTCGCGCGCCGCCTCAAAGATGAAGCCCTTGCGCGAGCGCATCCATGCAACGAAACCGATCTCATCGAGGTAGTTGTGCAGGACGTAGAATGTCATCGATTCCGAGGTCTTGATCGGAACGCGCCGCCACGACTTCTTGCCCGTTTTCTCGTCCTTGACCTCCACGATGCCGTCGGTTTGCGCGATCCAGACATCGTCTTTCTGGCGGATGTCGTCAGCGCGTAGGAACGTGAGAAGTCCAAGACGACGCGACGTGAGCTTGGCGAGCAGCGGCAGCATGGCCTCGTCGAGAAAGCCGGACGCGACACCGTTGCGGAAAACCCGATTGGTAACATCCATGGCCACCCCTTCGCGTGGCTTGGATGGTATCAGTGTCTGCGGATACGCTATCTTCACTCCGGCGAATGGATCGCGATAGTGATTATCCTGCATGCTATACCGCATCATCGTGCGCACATTGGCGACGTAGCTATCTTTCATGGTCTTCAACGCGAAGGTCTTGTTTTCCTCCAAGACATCGCGAGTTGACTTGCCTTCCATATCCGCACGTTTGGTGACGTTCGCCGGCCAGTACTGCATCCTGCTGACGAAGGCCTGAAGATGGGACGGGAAGTATTTGTCGGGCGTGCGGTCACCAACCACATCCAGAAACGCTTGTCGGCGAAGCTTTAGGATGGAAATGTCCGCATGATTTTCACCGTCGCGCTCGATGCGCATGTCGATGTAGGCCTGCGAGATTTCACTGAAAAGCGGCAGCAATGAGTGGCTGGAGCGGGTCTGCCCCGCGGCCGACTTGTCGGATCGAAAGCCGGGGACGGCGCAGGCGGTGCCACGTCGCTCACTGCCGCCAGCGCAGCCAGTGCGTCATCTGGCTGCGACGCAATACGCAGAACATCGCTAAGGGCGTTACGAGTCAGCGCATCGGCGTTGTCGATGATGACCGAAGCGCCGGCGCTGCCCTTGGCAACCTCGCTTTGGATAAGTTGCAGCGACCTCAGCGCCGCACCAAGCCCATTGGCGAGACCGTTGACGCGCGACGGCTGGGTCACCGCCTGCTTGATGGCATTTTGACAGGCATCGATGACGTGCCGGACGAGAGCGGTTTCACTGGGCGGCGGCGAGCTCATGGGCATTGCGTTCCTGATATCGGCAGCTGCGGCACAGATCGTTTGGCACAGCGTGGCGAGTTGCTGCGCCAACGCCTTGGCCTCGACGCGGCTGCGCGGACCTATCTGGACGCGGAGAATAGCCGCCGCGCAGACTCTGCTGCAGCGTGTTCGCGGGCCATCATGTCAAGAATTTTGGTCATTTCTCGCCATCCAGATCTGCCAGCATCGCGCCGGCGATTTCACCGACGCGGTTGGTCGCCTTATTCATGCGCTCGATCTCCCCGAGCAGGGCCTGCGCAACCTTGCTGTAGACGTCATCCGTCACCTCGCGGGTGCCGTCGGCGATCTTTTGCATCAGCGCCGGCGACAAGCCGGAAAGACGCGCCAGCGGGCTTTGCCAACGCGTCTCGCCGAACAACAACTGACCGGCGGCGACAACGCGATCGCGGCGTGTGGTTTTCTTGGCCATCACGCATTCTCGCCAACGAGGAGCGCGATCTCAGATTTGAGCGCTGCGTCATACTTATGGCTAATGAAACTGCGGGCGACACGCGAATCTTTGAAATTATCGATCCAGATCCAGCTTCTATCCTCTTCTACTAGCTTCCCTTAAGCAAAGGTCTGCGCGATATCGCCCCTCGCGTTGATAAGAGAGCTAATCGAGTCGAGCGTTTCGCTCTGGGAGGTTCTTCGCCCAATGGCAGCGAAAACTGTCCAGCTTGGCGCAAGGCCGTATTCGGCTCGGACGATGCCATAGCGGTCCGTAATTCCCATGTATCCCCAAGGCTGCTGGAAATTGGACCCCGGAGCGGGTGGCGCAGGGATGGAGAATCCGGGCCGTACGCTCATCTTGTTTAGAGGCTGATCTCGCGTTTGATCATGATAGCCGAGGTCCACTGACATTCGGAATCGCTCGCCGCAATAGTCCAGAGCGAGAGCGCACTGTCTGTCGAGCGGAGTGCCTCCGTTTCGATAGACGCCGTTGAACCGCATGCCGAACTCTTTCGCGTCACCAAACCGCCGTCCGAAATCGATATGGGTGCCGAGCTGGCTTCTCGAGTCGTATGTCGCCGTCAGTTGTGTCACCGGCGTGTCGAGCGCGCGCTTGGGCACGGCGTTGATCGCCCCTCCCAGGCTTCCATGAAGGCTGGCGCCATTAAGCATGGCGCTTGGACCTTTGAGGGCTTCGATTCGTTCGAGGCTTTCAGGGGGAAAACCGGCGATCGGCGTCACACCCGCAAGTCCATTGAAAGTCAAATCCGAACTATTCACGAGAAATCTGCGCATCGAAAATTCGAGATAGCCGGATCCCGCAGCCAGCGACCATCCAACGCGCGCGGATGCGTCGTTATTCAACACATCGGCGATGGTACGGGCCTGCTGGTCTGCGATGAGCTTGCTTGTGTATCGATTGCGGTCAGCACCGGGTCGAGCGCCTGATGCGCTTGCAATCACATTCAACGATCTCAGATCATAACCAGACAATCCTTACCGGCGCGAGATTTCTAACCCATACAAATCCTATACTTCTGATTCAACGAATCGCGCAACTGCGGCGGCGAGGCAGGCGGCTTCGCGGTAGCGGCTGGGTCCTATATTCGCCCTGCCTGATATTTGGACGAGCTTGGCGATACAGCTCGACGACGCAACCATCCAGTCAGCGATTGCCATTACAGGCGTTGCGAGGTGCAACTCGTTGCCATGATTGCGGCTTTTGCGGTTAAATCGCATTTCGGACGATAGCGATTGTAGGGTATCGCGCGACGAGCCGGATGATTGCGCCTTTCGGCTTGATCGCCGAGGTTGGATCGATATCGCCGCATGGCGCCACTGGCGGCGATGCTTCTTGCAAAAGTTCGGTTGTCTCTACATTGGCGAGTCGGGAACCGCGCCATTCCAGGCGCGTTCGATAAGGTCGCGGAGAGGAGCTGCCTCCAGCGGACGCGGATTCCAATATGGATTCGATAATACCCGTGCGACTGTCGAATCGATGCCCTCTCGCGGCATTTTGAGGGTGGCCAGGGAGCGGGGAATTCCGTCCACTCTAGCAAATTCGAACAAGCGGTGCTGCGGCGAGGGATCACCGAGCGCGGCTTGAAGGCGCCCGTACGCTTCTGCCATTGCGATCTGGTTGTACGCAAGCGTGTGAGGAAGAAGAATCGCGTGAAGTTCGGCATGAGGTAAATCGAAGGCGCCGCCCAATTCGTGACAAAGCTTGTGGTGAAGCCCCATTCCTGCCGCATTGAGGCATATGCCGGCGAGCCAGGCTCCATAGAGCGCGTCCTGGCGGGCAACGAGATCGGACGGTGTTTCAACGATGTTCGGGATGGCTCTCGCCATTGCACTGATCGCGCGTTCGGCGATGTCGGAAATCAGCGGGCTTCCATTCTGGGCATACATCGCCTCGACTGCATGGGCGATCGCGTTCAAGCCCGACATTACCGAGACTGGAGTGGGCAAATCTCGGGTATTCGATACATCATACAGGACGGTCGCTGGTAGAATGGCCCGGTTGCGGTGCGTCTGTTTCTTGCCCTGGCTGGTTTCGCCGAGGATGGAGGTCATCTCCGAGCCCGAATAGGTGGTGGGGATCGCAAGATGTGGCAGGCCCGTGCGTAGGCTCAATGCCTTGCCGAGACCGATCGATGAGCCGCCTCCGAATGAGACGAAACCATCCGCTCTAACGGATCGTGCATAACGAAGTGCATCTTCAGTCACATTGACAGGAGTGTGGACCTCCGCCCCATCGTACAGGCCGGCGATGGCGAAGGGCGAAGAATCCGGAAACGAGGTCCATTTCGCGGCACCTCGGCGTGTCGTCACCAGAAGTGGGGCGCACACGCCGAGCGAAGCAGTCTCGGCCGCCAGCACGTCGAGGCCGACGACGCCAAAAACCACCCGTGGGATGGCGCTATCGAATGTAAATGACTGGAGCATTTGGATATCCGTTTCAGTCTCGGGTTAAACCCGCAAATTTTCGCGGCCTCCGCGCCCTTAGCGCGCCGGTCGATGCGCGCGTACCAGTCCCAGTCCGAGAGGTGGCCGCCACGGGCTCGGCGATCGTCGGAGCTTCATCGGCCAACGCCGTCACGAGTTTGGTGAGAAGCCGTACAATCTCTTTTCGCTCCCTCTGGTCGAGAGCGGCAAGAAGGCGCTCGGAGACGTTGAGAGCCGCCGCGTTTGCAGGCTTGAGCAAATCCCGGCCGCGCGAGGTTAGCGCGACGATTCGTCGCCGGCCGTCTTTCGGGTCGAGCTTTCTCTGCAGTAAGCCGCGCGCTTCGAGACGGCCGACGACTTGCCCGACAGTCGCACGGTCGATGCCGAGCGCTTTGCCGAGGGTGATCTGATCGAGTGCGCCCCATCGTCCGAGCGCCAGCAGGTGGACATGCTGAGGCGGCGTGAGGCCAATCTTCGCGGTTTCTTGCTCGGCGAGACTCATCAGGATCTGGTTCGCGCGTCGTACCAGAAAGCCCGGTCGTTCATGAAGATCGGGCGGAGAGTGGCGGAGTTTGACAGGGGCTTTGCTCATGGCTTGCCATCTTATATCATAGTATGCATACTTACAAACAACGCTTGGGAGAGAGATGCTGATCTGATGGACACCGAAGTTGTAATAAGGGACTGTCTCGGACCTCCGGCGAGGGTATCTCGCCCGACGTGGTCGTTGCCCGCAGGCAGCTGGGATACTCATTTCCACGTTCTCGGGCCGCAGAATAGGTTTCCCTTTGCCGCGAACCGTAAATACACCCCACCTGACGCCTCGTTCGAGGCCTGCCGCAGTTTTCATCAGGCCTTGGGCATCGAGCGTGGCTTCGTCGTGCACGCCAATACGCACGGGTTCGACAACACCGTCGATCTCGACGCGACCGCGCGTTCGGAGGGCCAATATCTCGCCGTGGTCCGGCTTGACGGTACGGCGACCCCGGAAAGCTGTCGCGCTCTGCATCGCGCAGGAGCGCGTGGGGTGCGCTTTGCCTTCAATCCTCAACATGGAGGGACGCTAGACCGCGCAGTGTTCGATCATGTTCTTCATTGCATTGGCGATCTAGGATGGTTCGTTGAACTGCATTTCGCCGGATCCGCGTTGCCTGAACTGGAATCATGGATTGCGTCGATCCCCATTCCCGTTGTCATCGATCATTTCGGCCGCATCGACCCGCGGCATGGACTCTATGATCCTTCCTTTGAAGTGTTGGTTTCGCTCGCCGGGCGTGACAACATCTGGGTCAAGATCAGCGGCGCGGACCGAATTTCCCATCAAGGCCAGCCCTATACCGATGTCGTGCCGTTCGCGCACCGGCTCGTGGCGGTGGCGCCGGAGCGCCTTCTTTGGGGAAGCGATTGGCCCCACACGGGGTACTTCGACGCCGGCCGGTTCCCCGACGCGGGAAAGCTTCTCGACGCGTTCGCGGCTTTCGTCCCGGAAGAGCGGGTAAGGACGGCGATCCTCGTTGACAACCCTCTGAGACTGCTCGGAGAGGCTACGATCCCGCCTCTCTGCC
This sequence comes from Bradyrhizobium sp. SK17, assembly GCF_002831585.1. Classification (GTDB taxonomy): domain Bacteria; phylum Pseudomonadota; class Alphaproteobacteria; order Rhizobiales; family Xanthobacteraceae; genus Bradyrhizobium. The sequence continues at coordinate 220,780 of NZ_CP025114.1, forward strand.
TCGACTAGTTGCATTATGGAGGGCGCCATGCACGACCCCGGCATCGATATCGGGACCTGCCCGAGTGAAGAGTTCGGACCTATCGGCAAGATGTTAATGGTTGCCAGCAAATGGCTCGCGATCGCGGGCGGGATCGTACTCGTCGCGCTTGTCGTGATGTCGGTGGTCTCGATCGTTGGTCGCAAGCTCTGGTCAGCTCCGGTGCCCGGCGACGTCGAAGTTTTGCAGCTCAGTGCGGCCTCCTCTGTGTCGACCTTTTTTGCTTGGTGCCATCTTACTCGCGGCGACGTCAAGGTCGACTTCTTTACCAATTCGCTGCCTCGCTGGGCCATTGATATGCTTGACGGCGTCGGATCGTTATTGCTGGCGGGAATGGCGCTGTTACTTGGATGGCGCGCCACTGTCGGGGCTTTGTCGGTGCGGCTCTATGGCGAGACTTCGACCATTCTTGCCTGGCCGGTCTGGATTCCCCAGATCCTGATGGTACCGGGCTTCGTTTTGCTCGCCGCCTCCGGATTTTATATGGCCGCATTATCACTCCGCAACGCGTACGGCTCTTTGGACAGGAGCGTACGATGAGCGGGACGCAAACCGCCTTTCTCGTTTTCGGCGGATTGATGCTTCTCCTCGCGCTCCGCGTGCCGATCGGAGTAGCAATGTTCGTCGCCGGTGCGGCGGGATATCTTCTGCTCACCGACGGCAGCATCGCAACCTTCCTCGTCAATCTGAACTACCTGCCGTTCGCACGGCTCTCGAACTATGACCTTGCGGTTATCCCGTTGTTTCTTCTCATGGGGCAATTCGCGACTCATGGCGGACTGAGCCGGCTTTTATTCGGATTCGTCAGGGCATTTCTCGGCCACCGGCGCGGCGGCATGGCGATGGCGGCCGTGGGCGCCTGTGCGGGCTTCGGTGCGATCTGCGGTTCTTCGCTCGCCACGGCGGCAACGATGGGGCAAGTGGCTCTACCCGAACTGCGCCGATACGGCTATTCGGGAAGCTTGGCGACCGGAGCGCTGGCGGCCGGAGGCACGCTCGGCATCATGATCCCGCCCTCCGTTCCGTTGATCATCTACGCGGTCTTGACGCAGGAATCGATCGGCAAGCTCTTCATGGCGGCGGCCGTCCCAGGATTGCTTGCGATGTTCGGCTACATGCTGGTCATCCGCATCATCGTAGCTTTCGATCCTGCCGCGGGGCCTGCGGGCCCACGTGCCTCCAATTCCGAGCGCATTCAAGCCCTTCTGCAAGTCTCTCCCGTTCTTTTTGTCTTCCTGGTGGTGGTTGTGGGCATCTATGGCGGCTGGGCGACGCCAACGGAAGCGGCCGCGCTGGGCGCGGCGGCATGCGGCTTCTTGGCGGTCACGACGGGCGGAATGCGACTACCGGGCCTGAAGGCAAGCGTACTCGGCACTGCGCAAACCACCGCGATGATCTATCTGGTGCTGCTCGGCGCCGACATGATGAACCATACTCTCGCTCTTTCCCAATTGCCGGTTACGCTGGCGGAATGGGCGAAAGGCAGCGGCATGCCGCCACTCACTATCATGCTCATAATTCTGTTGATCTATATCTTTCTTGGATCGGTGATGGACTCGCTCGCGATGATCCTGCTGACCATTCCGATCTTTTATCCGATGGTTATGGGTCTCGACTTCTTTAGCCTGTCGCCCGACGAGAAGTCGATCTGGTTCGGCATCCTGGCCCTTATGGTGGTCGAGATCGGTCTGGTTCATCCGCCTATCGGCATGAACGTCTACATCATCAACCGTCTCGCCAAGGACGTTCCCCTCACCCAGACCTTCAAGGGCGTAATGCCTTTCCTGCTGTCGGACGCCATACGCCTCATCCTGCTGGTATTTATACCGGGCATATCGTTGTTTCTGGTGCGTGCATTTCATTAGTGATCTCTACTGAACAAGTCACCGAGGAGGAGAAGCGATCATGATCAAGACAAGACTACGAGCTCTCGGATTTGCAAGCATCTTTGCTGTCGTTGCCGTTCAGTCCGCGAGCGCCCAGACGACGACGCTCAAGGTTCATCATTTCCTGCCGGCAACCTCGAACGCCCATACGAACTTGATCAAGCCATGGTGCGATAAGATCAACAAGGACTCGAACGGGCGGTTGCAGTGCCAGATCTATCCAGCCATGCAACTTGGCGGGACGCCTGCCCAGTTGTTTGATCAGGCGCGCGATGGCGCCGTCGACATCGTGTGGACCGTCCTCAGCTATCAGGCGGGACGTTTCACGAAGTCGGAGGTATTTGAACTTCCGTTCCTCATCCGCTCCGCCGAGGAAGGCAGCCGCGCTTTGTGGGCCTACATGGAGAAGAATTCGAAGGATGAATTGAGAGGCGTTCACCCGATCTTCATGCATGTACACGATGGCGCGGTGCTCCACTCCACTTCCAAGTCGGTAGCGACGCTGGAGGATCTTAAGGGACTCAAGATCCGTGCCGCCAATCGCGTCAATGCGGTGATGTTGACAGCGCTTGGCGCAACTCCCGTGCAGATGCCGCTGCCGCAGGTACCTGAATCGATGACCAAGGGCGTCGTCGATGGCGCTATGGTGCCTTGGGAGGGCGTGCCGGCGGTGAAATTTCAGGAAATTGCCAAATTCTCTTTGGAGACGCCGGCGGACGCGGGAAAGTTCTCGAACTCCATTTTTGCCTTCGTCATGAACGAGAACAAATACAAGTCCCTCCCAGCCGACCTGCAGAAGGTCATCGATGAAAATGGAGGGATCGAGATGTCCGGGCAGGCCGGGCGGCGAGCCTTCGACGACGTCGTCGAGCCTTTCAGAAAGCAGGCCATCGAGAACGGCGATAAGGTGACCTCCCTGTCGCAGGATGAATTAAAGCGCTGGCAGGCGGCAAGCGAGAAGGTTTACGACGCTTGGTTCGCCGAGATTGCAAAAAAGGGTGGCGACGGAAAACGCCTGCTTCAAGATGCCCGTGAATTGCTTGAGAAGAACCGGCGGTAGCGCTCGGCATTAATTGACGGCGGGCGCGCCGCCTGCGAGGAGACGATAGAATGAAAAAACACGATAGCTTCGGCGAGTTTATTCCGCGCGATCTCAATGTTCATCCTGCAACCTACACGCCGAAGTATCGTTTCTCTGAGTTGCGCTCACCCCGGAGATCTCTGATTCCCCTGGCGAGCACCCTTTCGGAAATAACGGGTCCAACCTTCGACCAGGTCGCTTTCGAGCGCGCCGACAATGATCTGATCCTCAATGGAGCCCAGGACGGGCTTCCGCTTGGGGAGCGGATAATCATTCATGGTTATGTGCTGGATCAATGGGGGCGAGCCGTGCCGGGCGCCCTTATTGAGATTTGGCAGGCCAATGCGAGCGGTCGCTACCGGCACAAAAAGGATCAGTATCTCGCGCCGCTCGATCCCAACTTCGGGGGTAACGGTCGCACCCTTACCGATGCCGAAGGTCACTATCGCTTCCGCACGATCCGTCCGGGAGCCTATCCGGTCGGCCTGGACTGGCGTCCCGCACATATCCACTTCTCGATCTCCGGATCGGGATGGGCCCAACGTCTGATCACTCAAATGTATTTCGAGGGCGACCCTCTGATCCGATCGTGTCCCATCGTGGGAACGATTCCGACCTCGGCGCAGATCGACCGTCTCATCGCCGTACAGGACGAGGCGCGATTTGTGACGATGGATAGCCGTGCCTATCGATTCGATATCGTGCTCAGAGGGCGACGGGCGACCTGGTTCGAAAATGCACGAGGAGATGACACGTGATCGACCCAGTCAAGCTTCTGACCGAAACCGCCTCGCAAACGGCCGGACCTTATCTACATATCGGTCTCGCCCCGCAGTATGCCGGTATCACCACATTCAAGACGCTGTTCGGTTCGGTCCTTACGGACGCCAATACCCGCGGCGAGCGCATTCGCATCGAGGCGCGGATATTCGATGGTTTGAACACCCCAGTGCTGGATGGGTTGATCGAACTCTGGCAGGCGAATGCCGGCGGACGCTATCGACATCCGGGCGATTGTCAGGACAAGGCGCTCGATGAAGGCTTTGTTGGATATGGTCGGGCCTGTTTCGATGCCGAGGCAGGTATCTATGCCTTCGATACCATCAAACCGGGGGCCGTGCGCGGGCGACTTGGAGATCATATGGCTCCCCACGTCAATCTCTGGATCGTGGCGCGCGGCATCAATATTGGTCTGCACACCCGCATGTATTTCGCGGATGAAGCGCCGGCCAACGCTGCCGATCCCGTGCTTCAAAGCATCGAATGGGAGGTCCGCCGGCAGACGCTCATCGCGCCGCGTCAGGCGCGAGACGACAAGGTAATCTACCCCTTCGACATCCATCTGCAGGGAGTAGCAGAAACCGTGTTTTTTGATCTGTGACCGGTTTCAAAATCCCCACCCCACTTATCGCCTTCGCAATGATGGCTCGACTCCAAGACCTGAGGAACGGCTCATGCCCGTGAAAATACGAACACAAGTTGGAATAATTGGCGCGGGGCCTGCCGGGCTCTTGCTGGCATATATGTTGAGAAGGGCGGGGATCGATTCGGTCATTCTCGAAAAGCGGAGCCGTTCCTACATTCTGGGTCGCGTTCGCGCCGGCGTTATGGAGCAGGCGACGCGCGATCTTCTGATCGAGCTGGGACTTGGTGATCGGCTTTGTCGCGACGGTCTGCTGCACAAGGGATTCGAGATTCGCTTCGCCAACGAACGGCGACGCATCGACCTTTCAGAACTGACGGGCGGAAAGGTTATTACGGTCTACGGACAGCAGGAAGTCGTCAAGGATCTTCTTGCCGCGCTCGAACAGGAGAACTATCCGCTGCACTTCGAGATCGACGATGTTCACCTTGAAGGCATAGACGAGGGAGCGCCATGCATACGCGGCCGCGGCGCCGAAGGACCGATCGAGATTAGTTGCGATTTTATTGCCGGCTGCGATGGCTTCTACGGAGTGTCGAGGCCCTCCATTCCCGACGGCGTCCTGTCGGTGCTATCTCGTGAATATCCCTTTGCCTGGCTGAGCATACTGGCCGAGGCGCCATCGGCATCGCACGAATTGATCTATGCGCATCACCAGCGCGGTGGCGCTATCTACTCGATGCGAAACAAGCGACTGAGTCGGCACAATCTTCAGTGTGATCCGGACGGAGCGGCGAAAAGCTGGCCCGCGGATAAGATATGGGACGAACTCGAAGTCCGGTTGAATGCCGATAACAGCGAGCGGCTTCCCCGCGGCCCGATCCTCGATCGTGTGATCACGCGGATGCGCAGCTTCGTTGTGGAGCCCATGCAGTACGGGTCATTGTTCCTCGCCGGAGATGCTGCCCATATTGTGCCCCCGACTGGAGCAAAGGGTATGAATCTGGCCGTCGCCGATATCAAATGCCTGGCAGCCGGTTTCATCGAGCACTATCGTGCCGGCCGGCGAGACAAACTGAACGCATATTCCACAATTTGTCTTGCGCGCATCTGGCGGGTTCAGCGGTTTAGCTGGTGGATGACCTCTATGTTCCATCGCTTCCCGGATCAGGACACGTTCACAGCTCATATGCAGATCGCCGAACTTGATCACGCGACGGGCTCGCAAGCCGCCGCGGCTTCGCTGGCCGAGAATTATGTCGGTTTGCCCCACAGCTGTTGAGGGCCTGTCGCAGGCAGGCCTTTGTCCAGACCGGCATTTGAAGGTACATCAATTAGGCGCGGCAGCCTGTACATTCGAGTCGAGGTTCAGTCCTTCAGTCTTTGTTCCGACGGTCGTTGGAAGTCGGGTGAGGATGCGACGAAACGGACAGACCCTCCCAGTAGAGCACAAGCCTTTCGCAGTGAGGCGGCGGTCGAGATTGCCATCTGAGGAAGAACAAGCCATTCAAGCGTCCATGCCGAGCCGGATCTCTCGTTCTCGTGCACGAGGGCTTGATGAAGAAGGCCGAGCAAGCCTGCATTGAAGCGCGCCAGTGTCACTAGCATCTCGGCCTGAACGGGGTTCGACTTATGCGGAATGGATGAAGAGCCGCCTCCCGATGAACCGAGACGAATTTCATCCACCTCGTTCTGCGTCATGAGAACAATGTCTTGACCGATCTTGCCTAGAGTTCCAGATACCAGCGATAGCCAGCTTGCGAATGTCCCGATACGATCACGCTGCGCGTGCCATGGTGGGGTGGAGCCTAGCATGAGCCGCGAGGCCATGGCGTCGGCGACGGCATCGCCTTGTCCCCGCAAGTCTTCGCGAGTCCCGATCGGCCCACCGAATTGAATAACGAGCAGCCGGGGCATGAGGTCGCGAAGAGCCGCATGGTAATGCTCGAGCGGAGCGATCCAGGTAGCAAGCTTAGCACCCGCAGTGAATGGTCGAGCCCGTTGCATTCGGGTTCTGGCGATCAGTGGAACAGCACCGTCGCGCCGCCTTAGCTCGGCAAGCGCACCGATTACCGCGTCGAGCCGGTCGAGCAGGAGTGCTGCGAGATCCTTTAGGCGCAATGCGAGGCCGGTGTCCACGATGTCCTGGCTGGTCGCGCCAAGATGGACCGCTTGTGCGTACCTCTCACCAACGGCAGCGCGCAACTGTCGTACGAGGTCCGGCACTACGACGCCATCCCGCGCGAGACCCGCTGCCAAGCTGTCCCAGTCGACGCTCAAATCCCGGCAAACGTCAGCAATCCGTTGTGCCGCTTCGTTCTCAATCAAGCCCAGGTCGGCCTCAGCCCCAGCGAGCGCCGCCTCGACCCGAAGCATCGCCTCTATTTCCGCAGCGTTGCAGAAAAGCCGGCCGGCTTCATCGTCGCCAACCAAGACGTTCAGCAACGGAAAAGAGGGAGGATGGTTGATCACGGGAGGCATCGTCAATCGGCGAGTAACAACGCTGGAGATACGTTGTTACATACTAGAATTCCTCACTTGGAGCGAGTACAATTTTAGGTCTAACGATACGCAGCAGCGCACCGTGTCGCGAAGCGGCGGAAGTGCTTGAGGTGGTTGAAGCAGCGCTCGATGCGGTTGCGATGCTTGTAAGCCGCGGCATCGTGCGGGATCAGGATCTTGCGGCTGCGGTTTGAGGGGATCACCGCCTCGGCATTCATGTCGGCGATGAGGGCACGAAAGGCATTGCTGTCATAGGCTTTGTCGGCGAGGAGAGCCTTGCCGGCCTGGCCTTCGAGCAATGCCTGCGCATTCCAGGGATGGTGATCAGGTGTTCCAGGTGATGGTGATCACGGATTCCAGTGATCGCGATCACGTCCGGAGACGAACACGACTGACGAGTGTATGTGTGCTGGAAATGGCCTCCTGGTCAAGGCTGGCGGGTTGGTTTGGAGATCGTCCCGGCGGTCCATGGGAGGGGCCTGTGGGCCGGCGGGGCGATCGGGCGTGAGGCGATCATGGTTTTTTCTTTTCGCCGGCCTGACGGCGCAGGCTGTCGCCTTTGAGCTCGATGCGGTGTGCATTGTGAATGATGCGATCCAATATCGCATCGCCGAGGGTGGGATCGGCAATGACGTCATGCCATTGCGGCACGGGGACCTGACTTGTGATCAACAAGGATCCCTTGTCGTAGCGATCATCGACGATCTCAAGCAGATCGCGGCGCTGGTCGGCGGTGAGCGGTTCGGGTCCCCAGTCGTCGTATGTGGACGGCCTCTGATGGCAAGCACTTTTTGACATTTTGAACGACTTGGTCGGCTTCGATCGTATGTCCGGCCTGTTAATGCAGAGATTATGCCTCCGCTGGCCCTGATGAAATCCGACGACCGGGAACCGCATCAAGGATGCGAGCTTTACGCTCAGACGACTGGTCGGGTTTTTCCTGGTCTTCGGTAATGACCGTGTCATTCATCATGTCTCGCCGTGCTCACCAAACTTGAGACTACAGATCTCCCTTTAGAATGCTCCATCCAGAGACGAGTGGATTGTTCATGCTTTCATGAACATCTCGGTGCGGAAGCTTTCGCCGGTCTTCATCATCGCCCAGATGATCCGAGCGAGCTTGTTCGCAATTGCGACCGTCACGAGGCGCGCGGGCTTTTTCGCCAACAGCCCGACGATCCAGTCCCGCAAGACGCCCTTACGTTTGCCCACGACATTTAGCAGCGACGTCCCCGCGAGCACGAGCAGTTTCCTTATGTATTGATTCCCCTGCTTGGTGATGGCCCCGAGCGATGGCTTGCCTCCGCTTGAGTTTTGCCTTGGCGTAAGGCCAAGCCAAGCGGCAAAATCGCGTCCCGATCTGAAGACATTCGGATCTGGCATGCTGGCGGAGATCACCGTAGCAGTGAGTTTGCCGACGCCAGGAATTTCAACGAGCAACTGGCTAATCTCGCTTCGTGAATGAGCGTTGGCGATCTCCTTCTCAAGATCGTCGAGCGATTGATCAATCGCGTCGATTTGATGCGCCAAGGCCTTCACCGCTGCATTGGCTACACTCGGAAGCCTCGCGTCCGTTTCAGCCAATTGGAGCAAATCGCTGACATGCCCGATGCCCTTGGCGACAATAATCCCGAACTCCGCCAGATGACTGCGCAAAGCATTGACTGTCATCGTCCGCTGCTTGACCAGAAGATCTCGCGTTTTGTGCAACGTCAGCGTCGCTTGATGCGTGTTTCAGAGGATCGTGAGCACGGATTTCAGACGATCGTGAGCAGGGATTTCGCGGGATCGTGAGCAACGATTTCAGAGGATCGTGAGCAGCGATTTCAGGCGATCGTGAGCACCTTTTGGCGGTGCCGGACGCTTCGGCCGACAACTCAACCGAGCTACGGATTTCTCATTCAACGAATGAGGAAGCCTGATGCCTACCGAGAGATTGTCGATGCGCCGGATCCGAGAAGTTCTACGTTTGAGGCAGCAGGGCCTGACCGAGCGCGTCATCGCGCGGATGTTGGGGGTGAGCAATGGCGTCGTGCATGGTTATGTGCGGCGCGCGCGCCTTGCAGGGCTGAGCTGGCCGCTGCCGGAGGGCATGGACGACGAGGGGCTGGAGCTGTTGCTGTTCCCGGCGCCCACGGCAGCCTCGCAGAGCGACCGGCGACCAGCCCCCGATTGGGTTTATGTGGAGAAGGAACTGCGCCGGCGCAGCGTGACCCGCCTGCTGTTGTGGGAAGAGTATCGCGCCGCCAATCCGGACGGCTTTGGCTATACCTGGTTTTGCACGACCTTCGAGGCCTGGAAGCAGCGCACGCGCCCCAGCATGCGTCAAACCCACGTGGCTGGGGAGAAGGTGTTCGTCGATTTCGCCGGCGACACCATCGACATCTTCGATCCCGTCACCGGCGAAGTGCGCGCCATGAAGCTGTTCGTGGCGGCGATGGGAGCCTCGAACTACACCTACGCCGAGGCCTGCCCAAGCGAGAGCCTGTCCGACTGGATCGGCGTGCATACCAATCTGTTCAAGTATCTCGGCGGCGTGCCGAAGTTCGTAGTCTGCGATAATCTCAAGGCCGCCGTGACCAACCCCGATCGCTACGATCCCGGGATCAACCGCACCTATGCCGAGATGGCTGCCCATTATGGCACCGCGATCCTGGCGGCCCGGCCGAGGCGGCCAAAGGACAAGGCCAAGGTTGAGGTCGCCGTGCAGATCGCGCAGCGCTGGATCCTGGCTCGCCTGCGCAACCAGCGTTTCTTTTCCCTGGCGGAACTTAATGCCGCAATTCAGGTGCTGCTCGTCGAACTCAATGCCCGCCAGATGCGCGGTTTTGGCTCCAGCCGCGCCGAACTGTTCGCCGAGATCGATCGTCTCAAACTCGCAAAACTGCCGGACCAGCCCTACGTCTTTGCGCGCTGGAAGCGTTGCTGCGTCGCCCCCGATTATCATGTCGAGATCGATGGTCATTGGTATTCCACCCCTTACCGGTTGATCCGAGAACTCGTCGATGTGCGCATCGCCGACAAGACCGTCGAGATCTTCCACAGGGGTCAGAGGGTCGCGAGCCACCCCCGTGCGCCCAACCGGCGCGGCCACACCACGATCGCCGATCATATGCCGAGCGCGCATCGCCGCTACGGCAAGTGGACGCCGGGAGGCCTGATTGCGGCCGGCGAGAAGATCGGTCCCTCGACCGCCGCGTTCTTCCAGATCGTCATCGATGCCCGGCCGCATCCCGAGCAAGGCTTTCGGACATGCCTTGGCATCCTGTCGCTGGCCAGGAGCTACGACAATGCGCGCCTCGATGCGGCCTGCCGACGCGGCATCCTCATCAAGGCTCGATCCGTCGCCTCGATCCGTTCGATCCTCAAGAACGGCCTTGATCGCGGTTTCCTCGACGAGACGTCCGATCACCAGCCCCTGCGCCACGGCAACATCCGCGGTCAGGGCTATTTCCACTGAACAGGGAGATCTCAATGCTGACGCACCCCACCCATGAACGGCTGATTACGCTTGGCTTGACCGGAATGGCCAAAGCCCTCGAAGAGCAGCGACGATCACCTGATCTCGACGCCCTGTCGTTCGAGGAGCGCGTCGGATTGCTGGTCGATCGCGAAGCCGCCGAGCGCGACACCAAACGTCTTACGACCCGCCTCAAGTTCGCCGCGCTGCGCCAGACCGCATGCGTGGAAGATGTCGATTGGCGCACGCCACGCGGCATCGATCGCGCCGTCTTCGCCAGGCTCATCGTCGGTGACTGGATCCGCCGCAACGAGAATTTGCTCATCACCGGGGCAACCGAGCCCGCTTCATAATGCTCACCTTTCTATCTCGTTAGAGTTCCAGTTCTTTTTGTAGCGGATTGCCGGACGGCGGACGTCTGAGGCGCCGCGCGGTGGCAGCTCGTTTGACGTCAGGACGCTCAAGATCGGCTGCTTTGATGATCCAAGGTGCCCCTTTGCAAAGCTGGCTCGCCGCGAGCTGGCCGTCCTTGATCAGACGTCGCACGGTTGACGGGCTGACGGAGAGGGCCGCGGCCGCCTCGTCCAGAGTGACCTCGCCGCGGTCGCGGCGCTCGCCTTCGCGATAGGCTGCGATGTCGTTGTGGCTGCGCAAGCTGCACACTCGCGACTTGGTCCAGCCATTGCCGCGCCCCGTGGTCTTGCCGGAGCGGTTGAGCACCGACGCGATTGCTTTGTCCGGCATCTGCCGCGCCAGCACGCGCACGAGATCGACTGTCTCTCCCGTTGCGCTCCAGCGGTGCTGGCCGGAGCGATTCTTCTTGACCTTGAGAGCGGAGTGGTCGCCGCCGTGCCAGCGGATCACCAGATCGAGCGCGTTGTCCTCGACGCGGACGACGATCTCGTCGATCAGCGTTCGCACGATCCGCTTGCGCGTCTCGGGTGCCACGCCGGCACTTGACCAAGCACGCTCCAGGTCGGCGCCTAGCGTCATCAGCCGCTCCCTGTCAGCAGGTGTGAGATCAACAGCGGGCGAAGCCGTCAGTCCCTCCAGCTCGGTCTCCAGATTGCGCACGACCGCCAGCCGGTCGTTCCATCGCTTTTCCAGCTCGGCGGCGACGAGGCGGTTGTCGGGATCGACGGCATCGTATTGGCGGCGCGCGCGCCCCACCTCATAGCGAGCCTGCTCCAGCGCCAGCTCGACTTGGCCGCGTTTGTCTTCGTTCGCACGGCTGCGCGCAGCCTGCGCGGCGAGTGCCGCCTCGATACCGAGCGGCTGCAGGCGCTCGATCACCTCGGCGGCCACGTCACGATCGATCCGCATGCCGCCGAACGAGATGCAAGGGTCACCGCCATGATTGTTGGCGCCGCCCCGACAATGGTAGCGACCGGTGTTGCCGTTCTTGCCGGAGTAGGCGACGTGAAGTTTGCGCCCACAATGGCCACAGCGCAGCAGGCCGGCGAGCAGAGCCTCACCTCGGCGCAGGGCACCGCGGCTCATCGGGTTCTTGCCGTTGGCGTTGTCCGCAATCAGGCCGAGGTTCCTCTCATGGTCCGCCCAGCTCAGATAACCCTCATGATGGTTCGGGATCAACACCTCCCAATCCTTGCGCTCCTTCTTGAAGCCGCGAACCACCTTCTTGCGGCCGGCCTCGATGCTGATGCGGCTGCCGGTGCGCCCGAATGCATACGCGCCGGCATAGATTGGGTTGGTCAGAATGTGCAGGATCGTGTTGTAGACCGGCAGCTTCCACTCGACCAGGCGGCCTTCGGCGCCATAGGTGACGGCGGGCAACGGAACGCGCTCGTGTCTGAACCAGAGGTGCACCTGACGCACCGACTGCATCTCGGTGAACTTGGCGAAGACGAGCGCGATCGCCTCGCCGACGCGCCGATCCGGGTCCTTCTCGATGCGGTTGTGGCCGACCCGCACGTAGCCGACGGCGACCGTCATGAACAGCTCGCCCCGGCGCGCCTTCTGCTTCAGCGCTTCGAGCGAGCGCTGGCGCAGTACCGACAACTCCATCTCGCTCATGGTGCCCTTCATGCCGAGCAGTAGGCGATCGTTGGGCTGTCGCGGATCGTAGACGCCGTCCTCGTCGGCGATCAGTGTGCCGACGAGACCGCAGAACTCAAGCAGCGTGTGCCAGTCACGACCGTTGCGTGCGAGCCGCGACGCCTCGATCGAGACCACGACCCCGACGCGGACCTCACAGATGGCGGCCAGCAGCTTCTCGAAGCCGGGCCGCGCGACGCCACCGCCGGAGCGGCCGAGATCGTCATCGATGACGGCAACATCGCTCCAGCCCAGCTGTCGCGCGCGCTCCGGCAAATTGTACTGACGGCGCTTACTTTCCAGGTTGTGGACGACCTGATCAGGCGTCGACTGACGGATGTAGACGACGGCCTGACGGGCGAGGTGCTCAGGCGTGATCTTGCTCATCAGCGGCCTCCCTCGTCTCTGTGGTTGGCGTGCCCGTCTCGATATTGGCGCCGTCGGCGAGGGCCTCGACCAGCAGCCCCTCGATCAGGCGGACGAGAGTGCTTCTCTGCGACGCCGGAATCTCCGGCGTCTGGCGATCCTCCTCGAACAGGCCCCGTTGCAAGTGGCGTCTTGGTTGCATGATCCCCTCCTTCACGCGGGGGCCATGCCCCGCCTTGAGAGGCGATAAGCACATCGATTCGCGCCCGCAGCTCGACGAGCCTTTCGACAGCCAACCGAGGGCTTGCTGTGAGCGTTGCAGAGCGAGCAATATCCTCGCTCATCCAGGCCGGGATCAGGGCGAGTGTCCCGTCGGGCTGCACCACGACCAGATGGTCCTCGCCGGCGAAGCGCTTGCGGTGCTCGACCTGCACCATCTGCCCGGCCCGAGGATGGAACGGATAGAGGATCAAAACCTCGAACGCCGGACACCCGGCATTGTGACGCTGTCTCGACCGGGCTCGGCAAGAGTTGGATTGCCTGCGCCCTCGGCCACAAGGCGTGCCGCGACAATCGTTCGGTCCAGTATCATCGCGTCCCGCGCCTGTTCGAGGCCCTCGCCCTGGCTCGGGGCGACGGCCGCTATGGCCGCATGCTCAAAACCCTCGGGCGCGTTCAGCTCCTCATTCTCGATGATTGGGGTCTGTCGGTTCTCAATCCGCCCGAACGGCGCGACCTGCTGGAGATCCTCGATGATCGCCACGGTCGCGCCTCGACCATCGTCACCAGCCAGATCCCCGTCGAACATTGGCACGACGTTATCGGCGACCCCACCCTGGGCGACGCCATCCTGGATCGTCTCGTTCACAACGCTCACCGCCTTCAACTTACCGGAGAAAGCATGCGAAAGCAGAACGCCCGCAACCAGGCTCTTGACGCAAACTTAAACCCCTGAACACAATCACCATGTCGGCCGAGGCGCCTGCTCATGATCGCCTGAAATACCTGCTCACGATCAAATGAAACGAGCGCTCACCATCGACTGAAATCGCTGCTCACGATCAGCGAAATGCGCACGCTTGTTGCTCCGCGCTCTTGATCGGTACAAAGCGCATTCCGGGGCGGGAGACTGCTTCGCAGATAGCTTCCGCGTCGACGGCGTCATTTTTGCCGCGTTTGACGTAAGGCTTGGTGTAAGCCGGTGGCATCAAAAATGCCTCGTGCCCCATCGCTTGGAGCTCGCGGGCCCAATAATGTGCTGAGCCGCAGGCTTCCAGGCCGATGCGGCAAGGCTCGATTTTCGAAAAGAAATCTCGCATCTTCGATCGCGTCAACTTACGTGTAACAGCGGAACCGCCTTCGCTGACCTGACCTGACCTGGGTTTTTTGGACCAAGCTTTGTGAGAAAATGAGCTTGGAAAGGAGCTTTGGTTATGCCGAAGAAGAGATTCAGCGCGGAGCAAATCGTAGTGGTACTCCGTCAGATCGAAGTGTTGATGTCGCAGGGCAAAGGAGCGCCGGTAGCGTGTCGGGAAGCCGGGATTTCGCAGCAGAGCTACTACCGCTGGCGGAAGGAATACGGTGGGCTGGAGCTTGATCAGGCCAGGCGGATGAAGGATCTCGAGCGCGAGAACGTGCGCCTCAAGCGGCTGGTCGCCGATCTATCGCTTGAGAAACAGGTGCTCAAGGACGTTGCCTCGGGAAACTTGTAAGCCCTGAACGGCGCCGACAGGCGGTAGAAGCCATCCGGGAGAAGTACAGGCTCTCGGAGCGCCATGCCTGTCGGATCGTCGGCCAGTACCGCGGGACGCAGCGATACACCACCATTGTCCGTGCTGATGAAGATGCGCTGACGAGAGCGATTGTCTCCTTAGCCTCCCAATACGGACGATATGGCTATCGCCGGATCACATCCCTGCTTGTCGACGCCGGCTGGCAGGTCGGGTGTGATCGGGTTCAACGGATCTGGCGCCGGGAGGGGCTTAAAGTACCCAGGAAGCAAAAGCCGCGGGGCCGGCTGTGGCTCAACGACGGATCCTGCATCCGGCTGCGACCACAGCATCGCAACCATGTCTGGAGCTATGACTTCGTTGAGGCTCAGACCCACGACGGCCGCAAGGTCCGGCTGATGACCCTGATTGATGAGTTCACCCGCGAGTGCCTGGCCATCCGAGTGGCGCGCCGGATCAACAGCTTTGGCGTCATCGACACGATGGCCGATGTGATGCTCGAACGCGGTGTCCCCGACCACATCCGGTCGGACAACGGCGCGGAGATGACGGCCAAGATCGTGCGCAGTTGGTTTGCAGGGCTGGGAGTAAAAACGCTCTACATCGAACCTAGCAGCCCCTGGGAAAACGGTTACTGCGAAAGCTTCAACGGCAAGCTGCGAGATGAATGCCTCAACGGAGAAATCTTCTACAGCTTAAAGGAGGCCACCGTCGTCATCGAGCAATGGCGCAAGCACTATAACACGATCCGACCGCACTCATCGTTGCATTATCGACCGCCCGCACCGCAAACGTCATCGCCGGAAATACTGCATCTGGAACGGAACGCGGCGATGCAGTAATCTCCATCCCGCTGGTCCAAAATATCCGTCAGGTCAATATCGAAGCCGGACGATCTTCCATCGGACCTTGTGAGTGCCCTAGCGGCGCTGCAGGCCGAGCGTGAGGCGCGGCTGCAAGCCGAGGCGGTGGCTGCCAGTGCGCGGGCGGAGCTGTCGGACAACGAGGCGCTGATCGCGCATCTCGAGCTGCGGATCGAGAAGCTCAAACGCGAACTGTATGGGCAGCGCTCCGAGCGCACGGCACGGCTGATCGAGCAGTTGGAATTGGAACTTGAAGAACTCGTCACCACGGCAAGCGAGGATGAGCTTGCCGCGCAGGCCGCGGCGGCGAAGACGCAGAAAGTCCGCGCCTTCACGCGCAAGCGGCCGGTTCGCAAGCCATGGCCGGACGACATCGAACACGAGCGCGTCGTCATCGAGGCTCCGACGAGCTGCGCCTGTTGCGGCGGATCGCGGCTGGCGAAGATCGGCGAGGATGTGACCAAGACGCTGGAGGAGATCCCGCGTCGCTTCAAGGTCATCGAGACGGTGCGCGAGAAGTTCACCTGCCGCGATTGCGAGAAGATCAGCCAGCCGCCGGCGCCGTTCCATGCCACGCCGCGCGGCTTCATCGGCCCACAATTGCTGGCGACGATCCTGTTCGACAAGTTCGGCATGCATATCCCGCTCAACCGCCAGAGTGCGCGCTTCAAGTGCGAGGGGATCGACCTGCCGTTGTCGACGCTGGCCGACCAGGTCGGCCACGGGACCTTCGCCGTCATGCCGCTCTTCCACTTGATCGAACGCCATGTGCTCGCTGCCGAGCGCCTTCATGGCGACGACACCACCATCCGTATCCTGGCGAAGGGCAAGTGCACGACCGGGCGGATCTGGACTTATGTGCGGGATGACCGGCCGTTCGCCGGGCCTGCGCCGCCGGCGGCGGTCTATTACGCCTCGGGCGACCGACGAGGCGAGCATCCCCAGAAGCATCTGGCCGCCTTCGCCGGTATCCTGCAAGCCGATTGCTACAACGGCTTCGAGCCGCTGTTCGACCCGCAGAAGAAGATGCTGCCGATTACGCCGGCGTTTTGCTTTGCCCATGCGCGGCGGGGCTTCTTCGAGCTGGCTGACATCGAGAAGAATGCTCGGGAAGGCCAGAAGGGCAAACCGGTCTCTCCGATCGCGCTGGAGGCGGTCAGACGCCTCGATGCGTTGTTCGAGATCGAGCGCGCCATCAATGGCCGCGGCGCCGACGAGCGGCGCGCCGTGCGCCAGGAAAAGAGCAAGCCGCTTCTCGAAGACATGCATGCCTGGTTGCTGCGTGAGCGCGAAACCCTCTCGCGATCCTCCGATGTCCTGAAGCCGATCAACTACATGCTCAGGCGCTGGAACGACTTCGCCCGCTTCCTCGACGATGGCAGGATCTGCTTGACCAACAATTGTGCCGAGCGCGCATTGAGAGGCATCGCCTTGGGAAGGCGCAACTGGACCTTCGCCGGCAGCCAGCGTGGTGCCGACCGTACCGCCATCATGCTGACGATGATCACCACCTGTCGCCTCAACGACGTCGATCCCAAGGCCTGGCTCGCCGACGTCCTCGCCCGTATCGCCGATCTTCCCGCATCGCGTCTGCACGAACTGCTGCCCTGGGAATGGAAGCTCCTGCGCCAGGCCGACAAGCCCGCCGATCAGCAGGCCGCCTGACCATCACGCAACGCCATCATAGAGCTCGCCGTGCCCGCGCGCATGCGGCAATCCGACGGTCTTCGTCGTATGCAAACCCTGGGCCGAGCTCAAGGCTGCTCGGGGCAGTTTCGAACATCAAGAATCGATCAGCTCCTGACGTCCGGCTGCTGCTTCAAGCCGGTTTGATCTCTTTTGATCTAGATCAAGGAGTCCGCTTTCGGTGATGCCAGAAATTGGAATGGCCAATTTGATATTATATCGATGTCCTTGGACCGGCTTCACCGTGCGAGTGCGGTTGGCCGAAGACGCCGATGCGGAGACAAATGAGATGGTAACATGCCCCGCTTGCAGGAATTTTCATTTCATAAATCGGAAGACTGGCAAACTCGCAAGCGACAAGGATGAATAGGCGACCTTTCGGTCAGTCAGAGCTTTTTGACGGTGTGAAACTTGGGGTCAATAGGCACGTGCATAGAGCGGGCGATCGTCTTCATGTCCGTCGGATCTCCACTGTTTAACAGCCTCCCGAACTCCTCAAGATCTAACACCAACCGATCGACAGGCGCTTCGGGCAGCGTCGGATGCTTTCCTGTCAGTTTTATGCGTAGCCATGCTATTATGCGGATAACAATCATAGCGTATCCCAGCGGGTAAAAGGGGGCATCTCCGCGTCGGTTTATGCGGACGAGCTCAGCTATAGATTTCGAACAAGCCAGCGCCGCCCTGGCCGCCGCCGATACACATCGTCACGACCCCCCACTTCGCCTTGCGCCGACGACCTTCTAGCAGGATGTGGCCTGTGAGCCGCGCGCCCGTCATCCCGAAAGGATGGCCGATTGCGATCGCGCCGCCGTTGACGTTGTACTTCTCGGGGTCGATGCCGAGCTGGTCGCGCGAATACAGACACTGGCTGGCGAAGGCTTCATTCAATTCCCAGAGGTCGATGTCGCCGACCTTGAGGCCATGGCGCTTCAGCAGCTTCGGCACCGCGAATACCGGGCCAATGCCCATTTCGTCCGGCTCGCAACCCGCCGCCGCCCAGGCAACGAAGCGACCGAGCGGCTGAAGTCCGCGCTTCTCGGCATCCTTGGCTTCCATCAGCACCACTGCCGCCGCGCCATCCGAAAGCTGGCTGGCGTTGCCGGCGGTGACGAACTTCCCGACACCCTTGACCGGCTCGAGCTTGGCGAGGCCTTCGATGGTGGTCTCCGGCCGGTTGCACTCGTCGCGATCGACCGTGTAGTCGACGATGCTCTCGGCCTTCGTCGCCTTGTCGACCACCTTCATCTTGGTCTTCATAGGGACGATTTCGTCCTTGAACTTGTTAGCCTGCTGGGCCGCGGCCATGCGGCGCTGCGATTCCAGCGAATACTCGTCCTGGTATTCACGGCTGAGCTTGTAGCGCTCGGCGACGATATCGGCGGTGTCGATCATGGCCATGAAAATGTCGGGCGCGGCCTTCAGCAGGTCCGGGTCGATCGATTCCTTGGGCGAGCCGCCACCGGGGATCGAGATGCTTTCAACGCCGCCGGCTACGATGCAATCGGCGCCGTCCGAACGGATCGAGTTAGCGGCCATCGCGATGGTCTGCAGTCCCGACGAGCAGAAACGGTTGACCGAGACGCCGGCGGTGGATTTCGGCATACCGGCCAGCAGTGCGGCCTGACGGCCGATATTGGGCGCGCCATGCGCGCAATTGCCGAGATAGCAATCTTCGACATAGTCCTTGTCGACGCCGGCGCGCTCGACGGCGTGCTTGATGGCATGGGCCGCCATCGACATCGGTGGGGTGATGTTGAAGCCGCCGCGGCCGGATTTTGCCAGCCCGGTACGTGCATAGGAAACGATAACGGCTTCACGCATTTTTCTGTCTCCGTTAGAAGCGGCGAGTATGGCTCGCGAAAGAAATCGCAGGCGTACTCACCTAAAACGAGATCTACCGCTCCGCTAGGCCACCGATTGCGGGCGCACAACCGGTGCCGAGGCGAGACCAGAGCATCCAATACGCTGATAGCCTACACAGTTATTTGCTGAGGCGACTGAGTTGTTCTTCGGTTACGACGCGTTCAAGTTTTTCCGTCTTGCTCTTGATCCGGTAGCGCGGACGACCGTCGGCTTCGATCGGCAGACGGGAGATGACTGTGTAAACGCTGCGTTCCTTGACGACGGCGCTGCCCTGCGGAGCCTGCACTTGATGGTGGACGTCATCGTTGATCGCATAGTTGTGGGGCATTGTTAGGAACTCTCAACAGTGAGCGACTTTTGCTTGGATAGTACGCCAGGCTCTATGGAAATGAAGAGAAGTGTGAGTGTTCGGTGCTACCGCGTCCCTTATCGTTCAGTTTTCCCACGCTATCCGCGATTCGATCGAATTTGCTGGCAGAGGCACTGGAGTTCATGCCCGTTCTTTTCCCTGCGAGTTTGCTGCTACCCAAGCATTCGCCCGGCCAAAGATCGCGTGCTCGGACCATATGCCTGTTGATTGCAATTGATTCCTGTGACGATTGGAACGTTATTACTCACGGCTGGAGAAGTTATAAGCATGTATTATAGATGTGTCCATGGCAATTTATGCCATTCCTCTTCTGGTATTTGACCGGCTGCGACGCACCCAATCCACCGACATGCCCTCCATGGCAAGCGTCCGGGAGAGGCCCTCGCCGATCATGGCATCGTCTTCCAAAGGCAGAACGCGCATTGTTTTGTTCTCAGGTCTCGAGTTGTCGCGTTCGTTCTCAGATTAAGTTCTGAAACGAAGACTCCAATTCCATTTACACAAGTCCGCAGAAACATCGAGCCGACAGTCACCGCTTAAATAGTCGCACGAGAACAAGCTTCTACAGCCGAGTATAAACGGAAAATATCACACTCTGCCTTCGCCAAATACAGCAGGAATTTTTGGCTTGGTTCTCGCGCCGCCCGACCGCTATACCAACGACTTCTGCACCGCTAAATCGCGCGCCCCGCGCGACGATCTCTCATCAGGTTTTTGAGACAGATCGAATCGGAATGCAATCAGTCGCAAATGGCTTGAGAATGACAGACTTATTTTGGAGCACTTGGGAGATTATCTCGCTGATAGAGCAGGCAGCTGACCAAAACGCTATTCAAGACTGTCTTATAAACATCGCTAAAATTTACGGATTTGCTTCGGTGTTTGGCGGAATCGTACCACCGGGTGATATGCGAAATTCAAAGACCGAAATCCAAGCTCGCGCGGTAGTACAATATTTCCCTAAAGGCTGGGGAGCCAGATACGTCGATCAAAATTATCTTCCCCGAGATCCGATTTTAGCTCGGCTCCAAAAAGATCGAAATGCATTTTCCTGGTCAGACGGTTATAGATCCTGTCCCGACCCAGACAATGTGCGGATTATCGGAGGTGAGGCCGCCGACTTTGGGCTAGTGGAGGGCTTTGTGATCCCTATCACCACATTAGACCAGCGGACGGCGGCATTGTCATTCGGCGGCGCGAGGGACGACCTCAGCAATCGTGACCGATCAGCACTTACTTTTCTCGCACATTTCGCCATCGGCCATTGGTTATATTTGCGCCGTCCGAACTTAACACGTTCTAAACCGCTCTCGCCTCGCGAATTTGACTGTCTTCTCTGGGCCGCGGAAGGAAAAACCGATTGGGAAATATCTGTCATTCTCGGTATTTCTCGGTCAACAGTTACGAAGCACATCGCTTCAGCACGCGAGAAACTTGATGCTGTTAGCAAATCCCACGCGATTGCAATCGCCATGCGTCTAAAGATTTTATGCTAAAATCTCCCTCGCACGCTCCAGGAACAATTCAATCATCCTCGGCGAGCAGCTTCATTGTAATATGCCGTTACGATATTCTCAAACGCGCAGTAATCCTATTTGCGGTACCTTTTAGATTTCGCTGGTGATGTTTGCTCCTCATCTAAGCCTTTGTCCCTTGATTGATTGCAAGCTTGGCTTTTCCGCCTCGAGCTCACGCACGATCTTTTCCTGTTCCGCGCGAAGCTTTGCCAAGCCATCGGTCTGGATCAAGGCAGCCGGCAGTGGCTGTGCTGGATGTTCGGCGATTGATCTCGCGGCCTCGGCAGCAGCGGCTGCCTCGCGCGCTTCCCGGGCCGCCGATTGTTGCGAACCGGCAACGATAGCCCTTTCCGCCCGCAATTCCTGCTGCGAGGCTTGATCAATGCCCCCGCGGCCCTCCTGCCGTCGCTCCGCATCGATTGCACTACTTGCAAGATATTCATCGGACGTCGCCTCAAACTCTTCCTTGATCCGAATCTCCTGGGCGCGCTCGATAAGCCGATCGGCGTTCACGCCGACGATGGCTTCGACCTCCGCCTGGGCGAGCTGCTGCACACCGCGTTCCTGCATCCGCTGGAGATCAATCCGATTGGCAAGCGTTTCAAGGTAGCGCGCCGAAGTCTCACGGAACTGCTGCTTGGTCTCCCCATCTAACAGGTCGCTGGTTCGCGAAACCGCTTCGTTCATGAGTCGCAGATCCTGGACCATCTGCTCCGATGTAATTGGCATGTCGCCCTCCTTGCTCAACAATTCCACCCGTTTGCCGATCGTGTGAAGAATGGCTCCAACAGTCTGCGCCATCAACAGCCGCTCAAGCATATCCTTCGCCATCCGGTTTGAAGGCTGCTCCACCGTGACTGCCTTCCAGGCCACGATGCTCTCGTTCACGACTTTGCGGTCAGGCGCGGACATCGGCAAGCGGATGGGATTGGTCCTCGCCACCCGGATCCGCTGCCGCGCATTGTCGATAAGACGTTGATTGGCGGGATCGGCAGCATAGGCGCGATCTCGGGCTTCTCGCGCCGGACGCGGCCGATCCGCCGCTTCGACGATCGCCTTATCCTTCGGGCCGTAACTTTGCGAGGAAGCCCGCTCCTTCGCGGTGGTCGCGACGATCTTCAAGCCTTGTGCCTGAGCGTGCTGTGCATACACCTCGCGCCATTCCGCGAACGTATCCCGATTGGGACGGATCTTCTGGCCGGATTCGTTCTTCACGGTGATGACGGCGTGAGCGTGAATGTGCCCGGCCGATTCCTTGTCCGTATGAACGCCAAACATGAACTTATGATCGGCAAAGCGATCGTGCAGGAACGCACGCGCTGCATCGGTGAAGGCGGCCACATCCGTTCCAGCCTTCGCCGAAATGATCAGGTGCATCGTATCGCGCGCGGATTGCGACCGGAGCGACGGACCCCATTCGCGCGCGGCGACCCGCGCATCTGCCACGTTGGACAAGCTCTTGCCGCGGTCGTCGAGTGCTGCGTCCTTCTCGATCAGCTTATTGAGCCTGTAGGTGACGCCGTCTCGACCATGGCTGGTCGCCCCGGGTCGGATTAACACCGCCTGCCCGTCGATCGCCGAGGCCGCTTCGATCCTGGCGCGGACAGCGGCGGCGGACACTGAATCAAGACGGCGTGGTCGGGCGTCATGATCCCGATCGGCAGCCTGGGCCTCTCTGATGCGAAACCGTTCCTTGCCGCTCCCGGCCATCGCGGCGACGACGTGCGCCTCGAGCGCGCCCTTGTCGTCGACGTCGACGCGAGCCGCGTAGCGATGTCCCGAGAAGCCGGCCGCGATCGCCTTCTGGTAGGCCGCTCGGCCTTCGGCATTGTCTGAGACACCTTCAAACTTCAGACGGAATGCGCCAACGTCCTGGCTCTCCGCACGCTTCGAAAAATCTGCCGACCAGGCCTTGATCTCGTCGGCGACGGCTTCGCGGTTCGTCAACAACCGCCCGTCATGGGTCTCGAGCGGAACATCTTCGCGCTGGACATATTGGCCGGTCGCCGTGGCGCGCGTGACGCCGCGCGCATAGGACACTACCTTGATGACAGCAGGCTGGTAGCCGGCAGCGAGTTGCCGGGCTCGGCCAAGGGGTCCGCCCTGTCCTGCCCCGCCGGAACTCATTGCGGTCCCGCTAGCGCCGAATCCTCCGGAGATCGGGCTCGGCGCGCCACGCAGAGGCGCGGTCCCAGGTCCTGCGCCGCCACCCCCGCTCGCGGCCGGGATCGAGCGGGCCCGTTCCTCATCCCACTCACCCGTGATGGTCGCGCCACGGATGATGTCTTGTGCCGGCGGCGTCTTGGGAAGCGGCGCCACCCGTGCTCGCCTCGCGCGGACGTCCTCGTCCAACGCGCCGGGCCGGCGGGGCCGCCGACGTTCCGCTCGCGCCTCCGCGACCGCCCGACGCGCGGCCTCGACCTGTTCAAGCCACCAGACAATCTGTGCTGCGCGGCTCATGGGGCGGCCTCATCGGCGACGAAGTGCAACGTCAACTTGGCCTCTCGCCGCAACTTCGACCCGTAGGCGACCGTCATTTCGGTCAGCTCATCATTAATCGCGGCGACGACTTCATGAAGACCTCGCCACACGGGCTCCGTGTCCTCGATCCGCACGGCCTGGCCGCGATGGATGGCTCTAAGCACCTGCGCCAGATTGCGGCCGACCATCCGGACCTGCTGCGCGAGTTCGACGACAGCGCGCGTGTTCTCGGCCGACAAGGCCGGTCCCGCCTGAACAGACGCTCGGATCAATCGCCGCACCACCTCCGCTTTCGGCAGGCCGAACAACGCGACAGCCTCCTGCAGACGCTGCTCATCTGCATCGGACAGCTCGGTCCGAAGCCTCGGCTTGCGTCGCAGGGCTCTTGCAGAGCGGACCATCGAGGTTCCCCTCCTCCTCCCGTTCGCTCGGCTCGCCGGTCGTGAGACCGGAGCCGACTACGCCGGCGTCCCGACAGGACGCCGGCGTCGCGCGTCAGCGCCCTCCGGCTGCGCCCAGCAGCCGTTCCCCGGTTTGGCCCACAAACCGATATCTTGTCAACCAATATCTAATACGTTGAATGTTAGATGCTAAGTTCATGAAGAGCTCTCGCGTCTGAAAGAGCCGTCCGTATGGACCCTTCAACACCCTCGCCCGCAGGGTCTCCCGTGACCAACTGATTGCGATAATACCGCAATGCCGTAGTGCCGTGTTGCGTCATGTCACGATTGCCGCACAAACGGAATGCCGCAAAGAGGCAAGCAGATAAAGCCTCAACACCGCACAATCACAATGCCGCAATCTCGCAACACTGCATTCCAGGACTACCGCAATGCCGTACACGCGCATTCGCGCATCTCCGCAACAACATATTGCATCAAGACCGCGATCGCGGACTACCGGAATGGTACAATGCGGGGATTGCCGTATGTTCACTATGTTGTATGTTGTTGCCGCATCCATGGCCATTGAGATCGCCGACGGAGGAACTTTTTGCCAAGCATCTTCGCTGTAGCGAACCCGAAAGGCGGAAGCGGCAAGACCACCGTCGCAATCATCCTGGCGGGCGAGTTCGCCAAGCACGGTTACTCGGCCGCCATCGTGGATGCTGATCCGCAGGGGTCTTCCTATCAGTGGCATGCGTCGTCGGTCGCGCGCGGCCTTAGCCCGCAGGGCGTAGACCTGGTGCGCGCACCTGACGAGAAAGCCCTCGCCCAGGCGATTGATCGACTCGATGGCTACGACGTCGTCGTCATCGATACTCCCGGCTACTATGGCGATGTCTTGATCCGGTCGGCACTCCGCGCCGATCTCGTCGTCTTGCCCTGCAAGGTGCACACCTTCGACGCTTCGCAGGTCGTGCGCACGATCCGCAATCTCGAACAGCATGCAGCCACTTCAAAGTTGCCGATGAGCCAGCATCGCGTTCTGTTCAACGAATATGACAGCCTCGACCGTAACACCCGGCCCCTCAAGGAGGTTGTCGCGTATCTCGATGCCGAAAAGGTTCCCGTCTGCGCCAATGCGCTGTACCGGCGCATCACGTATCGAACCATGACAAGCGGACATGGCACCTTGTACCAGATGAGCGACAAGGACGAATCGATCCGGAAGGCGCGCTACAACGCCGACCAGGTCGTGCGCGAATTGCTCGCGGCAAGCCAGGCCGCCGGCCAGGGTGATAGCGCGGCATGACGGATCCCGCCTCCGCACAGAAACCGGATCGTCCTTCCCTGCCCCGCGATGCGTTTCGCGCCCATCGGGTCAACGCGTCGGCGCCAGATGCTCTCGCGGCCAAGCCGGTGGTCGTGACGCCGGCATATGAAGACCAGGTCACCGCGCCAACGGCACACTCCGCGCAGACGGATAGTTCGTCCGCGCACATGCAGCCGCGCCCTCAGAAAGCCCGCGATCGAAATCCATTCGATGCCTACGGCGAGCGATCGTCGTCTCGACCTTATGCGTTGCGCTTCCCCGATGCGATCGACCTTGTCGTCCGTCAGATGGCCGCCGAGGAGCGAACACAGCCGCTTCGCATCATCGACCGCATTGTCTACGACCACCTCAAACGAATCGGCCGCCTGCCGCCTCCGCGCGAAGCTTGACGGCAAGGTCTCGCTACGGGCGGAAATCAGCGGAGCGAGACGGCAGGATCGCCTTTACGAACAATCGTCCGGGAAGGAAGATGGGAGGCGGTCTCGGTCACTGGCCGCGCGCCCTTGCCGGCGTAGCGCCATCAGCATAGGCCAGACTGAGAATTCCCCAGCTGCGGCACGCCGGGCCAGAATTCTGAGATAGCCCCCTGGATTCTTGATGGCGGCGCCGCGTTGCAGGATGGCGGCAAGCACCGCGCCGGCTTGGCCGTCGCCCATTGCGGCGCAGGCTTCCTCCCAGGCGCTGGGACTGATGCCGAGCATAGGGCGCACAATTGATGCTGTGCTTACAAGATCCTGAGAGGTGCGTATGCCGCCACGGGCGTAGTCGACAATGTCAGGACAGAGTTCGACCACCATCCGAATAGGGATTGAACCGGCCGATCGGAGACTTTCGGCGTCGGCTGTCTCGGGAGCGCCTGGTCCTGAGTCCGGTTCGGATGGGTTCGGCCGCTCAGGGGCTGAATGCTGACTCTGATCGGCGGGCGGGTTTGGAAGACCGGGCTCGATCGGATCAAGGTCTTGTTCAAGAACGTTGACGATCGCTGCTGCCAGGCTCGCCAGCTCGGCGACGATGGGCTCTAGGACTTCGCTCGTCGGGACGCGAGGAAGCCGGCCCATGATGTCGCGGAAAGTGCCATGATAGGATGCCCAGTCGGCGGCGACACCCTGTTCTACTCCAGTTGCAATCATCTTGGCGATGTCACGCCGCACCAAAGTCATCCGCTCGCGAAGAACGGTAAGGGTTTGGCGTCGGGCGATCGCGGCCTCGGCCAGAGCGGCGAATTCGTCGGCGCGGGCTACGATCGGTCCGAGATCGAAGCCAAAGGCCTGTTCAATATCGCCCGAAGTCGTCTTGCGCGCGTAGCGCTTGCCGTTCGGGCTATCGCGCCGAAGAATGAGCCCCCTATCGACCAGCCCAGCAAGGTGGCGGCGCAAGGTCGAAGCGGCCATTCCGTGGGCGCGCAGCGCGAGAAGACGATTTGAGGGGAATACGACGAGATCGCCGGCGCCGGCAGTCAACACCGTGTCGGGGTGAAATGAGAGCAGCGCATTGAGCACCGCGAGCGCGCGGTCAGAAACCGGCAGCGATGTCCGCGCCTGGCAGATGTTTCGGAACACCTGCCATTTGTGCACGGGCTTGCCGTGGGGACATTCTCTGATATCGCGCTGCATCTTTACGGTGCTGAGCGATAGCGGTCGCCGTCCAAACGGCGTGATCGGATTTTGGTCAAGCATCTCCATTCGCTCCTCTCGTTGGGAGAGCGCGGGGCAAACAAAGACCGTGGCGTAAAAACGCGAGTCCTCTTGAACTGTCGGATGGCGCGGGCTAAAATGCCTTCATGCGATTGCGGCACTGTTGGTGATTGGCGTCGCCAGCCCGCTCATCCTCACGAGAGACCCGGCTCTGCCGGGTTTTTCTTTGTCCGAACGCACCTCTCTGGGCTGAATCGAATCCGTCTATTATATTGAATGTTGACGGGCGGTCCAACGTATAGGTTGGCTAGCGGATCGACGGGTCGTCGGCATTGGAAGTGCGAGGAATGACCGATGGGCGAAAAGCAATGCCGCCGAAAGGCAGCTCACGCGGCGCAAGGCAGCACACTGCGACGGGCGTCCCAGGCCGGGCTGGAAAGCCTCCGGTTGGAATCAGGTTTGAGCCGACGGGAGTTTGCCGAGCGCCCGCGCATACCACGGTCGAGCTATTTTCATCTGATGACGTCGGCCGCCAATCCCAGCCTCGACTACATCGAGCTCATTGCCGAGCGGGCGGGCGTCGATCCGCTGAAATTGCTTCGCCGTCCTCCGGCGGAACCGCGCCCGGACATCAGGGATACATGGGCTGCAAGGTGAGTCGTTTCAACCACTTGCCTGTTAAAGTTTTTAACATCCAATATACTGGACCTCGGGCTTCATGTATGTTCCCGTAGTTTTTTCGCTATGGATCCGAAAGCCAGTCAACGATGCCGCCCGTCCGCAAGCCGCTTCCCGTCGATCACTCGATCCTGAACGAGATGTTGGCGATCCGGCTGCAACAGCTCGAGATCGAAAACGGCGGGATGGAAGCCTTCCTGCCGAAGACCGGCCTCGCGCGCGGCACCTACTACACGATCCTCCGCGGCATCGGGAATCCGACGCTGCGGACGATGGAGCGAATCGCTTCGAGCCTGAACATGAGCGTGCTCGAGCTTCTCGGCTTTGAGGTTGGAGATGCCCGCCGCGCTCTCAAGAAAAGCGGCGTCAACTATGACGAACTCGTCTCGGCGATCGGCAAGAAAAATCGGGCAGACCGTGGGCTCGCGCGGCAGACCCGATCGCGAAAACTTCCTTCGTAGCGGTCCGAAGACTCGCTCGCGGCGAAGCTACCTCGTCAGCCGTTCGACGAGGAGCAAGGCGGGGAGGCCGAGGCCTCCCCGCTGTTCGCTATGCCGCGACGCGTTCGCTGGCCTGCGCCAACCGGCCGAGCTCCAGAGCGATGAGATCGACGGTGTAGACCCGCTGGCCATCGCGTTCGAAGCTGTTCTGCCGAAGCCGTCCGCGCACATGGACCAGGTCGCCCTTGCTAACGTGCTCGTTCACGTAGGACTGGATCGCCTTCGTGAAGATCGTGACTTCGTTCCAGTGCGCGTCGTCCTTCCACTGACCTTTGTCGTCCTTGAAGGGGTAGTTGGCGCAGACGCTGACGCGAACTGTCTTGCCTACCTGCTTGATTGTTCCGA
This sequence comes from Bradyrhizobium sp. SK17, assembly GCF_002831585.1. Lineage (GTDB taxonomy): Bacteria > Pseudomonadota > Alphaproteobacteria > Rhizobiales > Xanthobacteraceae > Bradyrhizobium. The sequence continues at coordinate 248,918 of NZ_CP025114.1, forward strand.
CCCGACCGATGAGGGTGAATTCGGCGATATTGCGCATTGTCTTTCTCCATCTTGTGGGGCTGTGCCCCGTTGCGATGGCTTTTCCGTAATGGCCGGGAAGACGAAACAGAGCCGGAGCCGCCAGAGGCGGGCGGAGGGCAAGCGCAGCGCTGCGCCCCGGCCGGAACCACGAATTTTGGCGCCACAGGCGCATGCGCGAGGAATGCCGGTCGGGGTCCCCACTTGCGGGGGTGTCCGGCAGGGGAAAATTCTTGGCTCCAGGGGCCGACGTGCGGTCGACGGCCATAGGTATCCAGCCATGCAACCGGGAGCAACAGCCCAGACGGAAGAAAGACCTGCAATCGTCGCCCGCACCCGGCTCCTTGGTCGGCGCGAGGAAAAAGGGACTGCCGTACTGTTATCGCGGCATTTTGCGCACCTCCCGACGGAGGACATTTCGGAAGCACTGACGTGCACGGACGGGTACGATCGGCTCGGCGATTCCCAGGCAGTGTGCGATCGGCGCCGGCGAGACCGCCCAGTGTGGGACGGCCGCGCAGTTTCAGTTTTCCGCGGCTCGCGGGTCGCTCGATCAACGGTTCGCGGTCAGGTGCGCCCATGGTTCAAGCTCGAGAACGCAGGGCAGAGCGAGGACATGGAGGTGAGGCGGTCATCGCGTCACGCCCGGCGCTTTTCGTTGAGACGCGAATTGATCTGCGACATCAAAATCGGGCCGAGCGAGAACTCTCCGGCCTCCGCTTTCCGCGTCAACCCGCGCAAGTACCCCCCGGCGGATCTGATCGCGGCGCCGCGCTGCAGGATGCATGCGACGACAATTGCAGCCGGCATTTCACCCAGGACCGTTTGCGCCTCCTCCCAGGCGCTTGGACTGATCCCCAGCATCGATCGAACCACCGCGGCGGTCGCAAGCAAATCCCGCCAGTTCGAAATCCCGCCTTTGGCGTAATCGACAATGTCGGGACAAGCGCTGAGCACCATTCCCAACGGATACGTTCCTTCCGCCACCCTCGGTGGTTGAGGTTTTGGCTTCGCCCTCGCTGCCCTGCCTTCGTGAAGGCTAGGTTCAAGATCAATAAAGGGTTCTGTATTTGAATTCTGTATGTGGCGCTCAGAATGGGACTCATTGGCGCTTGGATTCGTGGATTTAATATGTGTTTTCAGAAGATTGAGCACGTCGTCGGCAAGCTGTGAGAGCTCTTCGGCCACGGGCTCGAGTTCTTGCCTCGTCGCGGTGCGTGGAATCTGGTCGACGATCGAGCGGAAAGCCGCGTGCACTTCCTGCCAGTCGGCCGGCCCCTGCCCTCCTCTACGGGTCGGGACACCTTCCTCGATGCCAGTGGCGATCATCTTGGCGATGTCGCGCCGGCACAGCGTGATCCGCTCACGGACAAGCTTGAGCGCCCTGGCTTCTGCCTCGATGTCGGCCGCCAGGCTCTCTGTGACTTTCCATTAAACCTCAAGAATCGGAACACAATGATATCAAGTCGTTACGCAGGTACCTAATTTGATAATTAGCAGTTAATTATGATAATCATTGCTTGATTTTGGCACTTAATGCGAGAATGATCGATTTCATATTCTTGCGCCGAGAGCCGCGATGTCCGGGCCGTTTGCCGAAGAAATCGATGACATTGATTGGGATGACGCCTGCCGTAGGGCGGATGTGATCCGCGAGTTCCTGCGTCGAGTGTCCGGTCCCACAACGACAGCCCAGATGCGAGAACTTGCCGACGAGCTTCGGCTAAGCCAAGCATCAGCGTATCGGCTGCTGAAGCTATTCCGAGCAGGCGGGACCGTTCTATCACTCGTCGGGCGTAAGGCCGGCCGCCCTGTCGGCCACAGGGTTCTCGACGAAGCGCGCGACGAAATCATCCGGGCCGAGATCAAGCGCTTCTATCTGAAGAAGAACCGCCCATCCGTATCAGCCCTGGTGCGTGAGGTGAACGCGAGTTGTCGCGCTGCAGGCTTGGCGCCACCTCATCGGAGAACAATCGTCGCACGTATTGAAGACGTCGATCTTGCCAAGCGCGCCAAGGCGCGCGGAGAACCGAAGATTGAGAAATCGACTATTGCCGTTCCGGGCAAGTTCGAAGTTTCGAGACCGCTGCAGGTTGTCCAGATCGACCACACCAAGGCAGACATCTTCGTCGTTGATGAAGAGGACCGTCGACCGCTCGGGCGCCCGTGGCTGACATTGGCCATGGATGTCTGCAGCAGGATGGTCACCGGTTTCTACCTCACCATGGCGGCGCCATCTCGGCTATCGACAAGCCTTTGCTTGCTGCATTCGGTGTTCGACAAATCTGCGTGGCTTCGCGAACGCGAGATAGCAGACCCCTGGCCCGTCGCTGGCCTCCCGGATCAGCTCCATGTCGATAATGGCCGCGACTTCCGAAGCCGCGCATTCCAGCGCGGCTGCGAGGATGCCGGTATCGATATTGACTGGCGGCCTCCCGGCGAGCCCCGCTTCGGTGGCCACATCGAGCGCCTGATCGGCACACAGATGGGCAAGCTTCACCTGCTCCCCGGCACAACATTCAGCAATCCCGACGAACTGGGCGATTACGATTCTCGTCGACATTCGGCATTCACGCTGCGCGAACTCGAGCGCTACATCGCTCTCGACATTGTCGGCGACTACCATCAATCGATCCACGCCAGTCTCAAACGACCACCGATCGCTGTATGGCGCGAGCATGAAGGTACAATCCCGCTACGGCTTCCACAGGACCGAATGCATTTCTGGCTCACCTTCCTGCCCGAAGACGAACGGACGCTGCGACCAAACGGCATCCACATCTTCGGACTGCGATACTGGTCCGCCGCCTTGGCTGCGGATGTTGGACGGACCGGCAAGCGGCGGCTGTTGATCAAATATGACCCGCGAGATCTGTCGCGCATATTTGTCCGGCGTCTGTCGGGCAACTTCGTGGAGGCCCGATATGCCGACATCACCTTGCCCTCGATCACCCTCGCTGAAGCCAAGTCGTCGCGAGAATGGCTGCTGGCGAAGGGAAAACGCGAAATCGATATGGGAACAATCGTTCGTACCGCCATAGCTCGGCGCCAGTTGGTGGAAGACGCAAAGCGGATGACGGCTACGGTGCGGCACGGCAAAGCAGTCGGCCGCAAGCCAAGAGTGGAAGATCGCGAATGGGGCTCGCTTCGCGGCGTCGACTCCAGCAAACCCGTACCCTTTGTCGAGGATACGGATTGAGCTGACATGAACGAGGAAATCTCCCACCTGACCGCAGGCGCGGCGGCGTTGCTTGTCGAAACGGACGAGCGGCGCATTCGCGCGATACGATCGCGCCGCTGGGTGCTCTACCCACGCGCCAAGCAGGCTCTCGATCGTCTGAGCGCCCTCCTCGACTATCCTCGGGGCACCCGCATGCCTTCGATCGCGATCTATGGCGACAGCGGCATGGGCAAAACGATGATCATGAAGCGCTTCCGGGACCAGCATCCACCGAGCTTCAATCCGGTGACGGGAACACTGAAAACCCCGGTCCTCGCCATGGAAATGACCAGCCGGCCCGGCGAGCGACGGTTCTATGCCGAGCTCCTGACCCTTCTCGGCGCGCCGCAGCGGCCGCGCGCCGACATTGCCCAGATGGAACAGGCGACGCTGCGGATTATGGAGGCCATCGGCGTGCAGGTTCTGGTCATCGACGAGGTGCACAACATCCTTGCCGGAACCTACCGTGAGCAGCGCATAGTGCTGAACACGCTGCGCTTCCTCAGCAATCGTCTTCATATCTCGCTGGTCTGCTTCGGCGTCAACGAGGCGCGGGAGGCCATCAGCGGCGACGTTCAGCTTGCACGCCGGTTCGAGCAGCTCACCTTGAGCCGGTGGGCCGCAAACGAGCAGTTCGAAACCCTGGTGACGTCGATCCTCCGCAACACGCCACTACGCCGGCCGTCGGTGCTCACGCCAAAATCGTTGCGGCGGATCCTGCAGATTACCGAGGGCATCACGGCCAATATCTTCCACATGGTCAACAACCTGGCGATCGACGCCATCGAAAACGGCAGCGAGCAGATTACGAACGAAGCGGTCGAGAGCTGGGAGCCGGAGTTTGATGCCGAGGCGGCATTCGCATGACGGAGGATGCACCGCAACGGAAGTTGCCGGTTATATTGCCGCCGCATTCAGACGAACTCCTGTCTTCCTGGATCAACCGGCATGCCGCCTTCTATGCGGTTCCACCGCTGGTCATGCTGCGGCATTGCCTGCCGGAGGCTCATTCGCTGCGAGCCGCCGATCTCCATTTGAGTGACGATCAGGAAATCCGGCTGGCCAAGGTGTTCGCCACCGAGCCGGCTGTCGTGCGTCGAATGACCTTCACCAATGTCGCGCAGTCGTCACGCCGGCTGATCGCAGTCAGGCCGCAGCAATCCTGCCCGAACTGCAGCGTCCGTCGCACGGAACCGGGGCCAACCTTCAGAAGCCAGCTGGTTGGCTGGCGCCTCACCTGCCCTCTCTGCGGATGTCCGTTCCGGGACACCGACGGGCGCGAACTCCCCTCCCCTTTCCGGCAATATCGCGATGCGGCAATTCGGGGCGAAGAGCTGCTCGACGACGAGGCCGAACGTGGTGTCGCGACCTGGATATCGCCTGCCGAAATCGCTCGGCTTCTCCTGATGCGACGCATTCCAAGACCTATTCCCCGTGAGAGTGACCTTTGGCGCTTCAGGGTGCTCGGCGTCATCATTCCCGATCTCGATGGCATCGTTGCTGCGGAACAGGAGAACCTGCCCACGCCCGCAAGTCCGATCCTTCGGCTTCACGTGCGACCGGCACTGCTGGCCGGGATAGCAATTGTCGAACGCGCCGGACCGGAAATGCTCCGAATGCTGCGTCGGCACATGGTGGGCGACAACAGGTTCCGATTCACCGACACCGCCGAACGCATGATAGCCCAAGCCCACTGGCCGGGGTCTTCCCTGCAATTGCAGTTAATCTGAGAATCCCGCAGTACAGATTCTCATGATTAAATGGTCAATCAGAACCAAACCGGCGCATTCTTGCGGTTAACTGCTAAGCGACAACGGCCATAGGAATCCAGCCATGCAACCGGGAGCGACAGCCCAAACGGGAGAAAGAGCTGCCATCGCCGCCAGGACCAGGATCTTCGGTCAGCGCAGCAAAAAAGGACGGCCATGTGAGCATCGCGGCGTTTCGCACATTTGCCGACGGACGACATTTCGGAAGCGCCGACCTGCGCTGATCGGTACGATCGAACTGGCGATTCCCGGGACCTGTGCGACCGGCGGCAGAGAGACCGAGCAGTGCGTAACGGCCGCGCAGTTTCAGTTTTCCGCGACTCACGGCTCGCTCGATCACGTGCTCGCAGCCAGGTGCGTCGATGGCTAAAGCTCGAGAATACCAGGCAAAGCGAGGAGGTGAGGGTGAGGTCGACCATCACGTCACGCCCGCCGCTTTTCGTTAAGCTGCGAATTGATCTGAGACATCAAAATCGGGCCGAGCGAGAACTCTCCGGCCTCGGCTTTTCGAGTCAAACCGCGCAGGTAACCGCCGGCGGACCTGATCGCCGTGCCGCGCTGCAGAATGCACGCGACGACAATCGCAGCCGGCGTTTCACCCAGGATCGTTTGCGCCTCCTCCCAGGCGCTGGGGCTGATCCCGAGCATCGATCGAACCACCGCGGCGGTGGCGAGGAAATCCCGCCAGTTCGAAATCCCGCCCTTGGCGTAATCGACGATATCGGGGCAAGCGCTCAGCACCATTCCCAACGGGTAGGTCCCTTCCGCCACCCTCGGTGTTTGAGGTTTCGGCTCAGCCCTCGCCGCCCTGCCTTCTTGAAGGCTAGGTTCAAGATCAATAAAGGGATCTGTATTTGAATTCTGTATGTGGCGCTCAGAATGGGACTCATTGGCGCTAGGATTCTTGGTTTTTATATGTGTTTCCAGAAGATTGAGCACGTCATCGGCAAGCTGTGACAGCTCTTCGGCGATCGGCTCGAGTTCTTGTCGCGTTGCCGTGCGCGGAATCTGGTCGACGATCGAGCGGAAGGCAGCGTGAACCTCCTGCCAATCGGCTGGCCCCTGCCCTCCCCTACGGGTCGGGACGCCTTCCTCGATACCGGTTGCGATCATCTTGCTTAAATCGCGCCTGCACAGCGTGATCCGCTCACGGACGAGCTTTAGCGCCCGCGCTTCTGCCTCAATGTCCGCCGCTAGGCTCTCGAATTCCTCCGATCGGACAACCAGTGGCGAGATATCGAAGCCGAAGGCCAGCTCGATCTCGCCGGCGCTGCCCTTGCGAGCATAGCGCTTGCCGTTTGGACTATCGCGCCGAACGACCAAGCCGGCATCGACGAGTACAGCAAGGTGACGCCGCAATGTCGATGCCGGCATCCCATGCGCCCGCAGCGACAACTGATAATTCGACGGGAAGACGATCAGATCGTCCTCTCCCGTGAGCGCGGTCTCAGGATGGAAGGTGAGAAGCGCGTTCAAAACCGAGAGCGAACGCTCGGACACGCCCAGCCGCGGCCGCGCCGTGCAGATGGCGTGAAAGATCTTCCATTTGTGTACGACCTTCTCGGGTGGCCGCGTGGTGGCCACCATTTGGCTTGCCACGTGGGCAAGCGTCAGCGATCGCCGCCCAAAGGGCGTCGTTGGAGCGTGTGACTGCATGTCTTTGCCTCTTCAGGGCAAAGGAAATCGGCTCGCCAAAACGACGCCGTCTCTCACGAGACACTTGACTGCGATTCGCGGAAGTGATTCTCTATCAGTCGCCAAACACGACAGAGGGGCTTCCGGGACGGTGACGTTTCGGGGGCCTTTTCTTTGCCTATAGTTCTCCGACTTGGTTGCGGTGTCTTGATCCGGTCGGCTCATTCCGACCAGGCAAGCGGGGTTACGCAGGCGGGTCGCCTACTTTGAATTCATCGTAAAGCTCTTGGAGCCGCTGTCTGACGAAGTCGCCGAACTTAGGTGCGATTCGATCGTCAAATGTTAGCGTGAGCTTCTTGCCGGCACGCGAGACCTTGGCGGCATGCGTTCCATCCTTGGCCGCCCATGTTTCAGCGCGCGCGCGCAACGTCTTCTCGCGCAACGCGGCCGCGATAGTTTCAAAGCGCTTATCCGTCTCCAAGGCGCGGAAGCTTGTATCCTTGACCACGTCGATCGCACGAGTGCGATTATTTTCGTGCTCCAGCAGATCCGTTAGTTCCTGCCAGCGCACTCGGCCGAAGGCTGGTGCCGGCCCGATCGCTTCGATAACGGCTGCAGGCACCCGGGTCGCAATCGAGATGAGCCGCGAGAGTGCGGCTTTGTCGACGTTGAGCGACGCCATTATGATCTCACGTGAAAATTTCCGATCTTCTAGTCTCGCGGCAAACCGGGCTCGCTCGATGAACGTAAGATCGGTACGCCCGCTGTTTTCTTGACCTTGGGCAATGACCAGTTGCTCATCGGTAAGCGACCGCACCACCGCGCGCACTTTGATGCCAAGATCTCGGGCAGCGCGCAGGCGTCGGTGGCCAAAGGCCACTTCGTAGCGCTCCGTGTCACTCGGTTTCGGTCGAACGAGAATCGGGACGTTTTGTCCATGCTCCCGAATTAACTCGCGGAACGCCGCGTTCTGCTGCTCGGTGGCTTCCATACGGTCAGGGATGAAAGAATTGTCGATGAGCGCCGGGTTGAGTTCAACAATCACTTGGCCTTCGATGAGCTTTTGTTCGATCTCTTCCGCGCGTTTGACTTTCTCCGAGATGCCGCCAAGCGATTGCGATATTGCGCCAAGCGCACTCGATTGTTTGATCGGGCGGTCAAGTCCCAACAAAGGCCGAACGCGATTGGCAGGCGAAACGGGCGGCGCTTCTTGCGGCGTCTGCTCCGCCGTCGTCGGAAGATCGAAGCTGATCTTGCGTGCCATGGCTAATTCCTCTTCCAGACCTGCTTAATGAGGCTTTCGATTTCTCCGTTCACGAGATCCAAGGCTTCAATGGCGCGGTCGTACGTGCCTCGCGTAAACTGCTGTCGTTCGACCTCGTACAGGGTCTGCTTTGTGAGCCCGGCATCTGCGATGGCCGTGCTCTTCACCATCGGGTGGGTCAACACGCGTGAGCCGAAGATGGAACGCATTAGACCAACCATGGTCGTTTGTGGGCCGTCACTAGGCTCATAACGGGTGACGAGATAGCGCATCCAATCGTATTGGGTCGCGCCGCCGGCCTCGGCGACGACATCAAGCAGACTTCCGGTCATGTTTAGGAATTGCGACATCGACATCACGTCGAGCATTTGAGGATGGACGGTAATCAAAACTGCTGTCGCGGCGCAGAGTGCAGACAGGGTGAGAAAGCCGAGTTGCGGAGGGCAATCGATCACCACAACATCGTAGGCGTCGCTAACCTGCGCCAGAGCTTCCCCGATTCTGGCGAAGAACATCGAGTCGTTAGTCTGTCGCGTCATCAAAGCCTTGGGTGTCTCGTGCTCGAATTCCATGAGTTCGAGCTGACCCGGAACGATGTGGAGATTCGGAATGTAGGTGGCGCGCACGATCTCCGGCATTGGACGGCGCTCGCTGTCGTAGCGGATGGCGCCGAAGATTGTCTCGTTGTCGCCGACGTCGAGTTCGGGCTGGTGCCCGAACAACGTTGACATGCTTGCTTGCGGATCGAGGTCGATGGCTAGGACGCGGTAGCCTCGAAACGCGAGATACTGCGCGAGGTGGGCGGCGGTGGTCGTCTTGCCGCTGCCGCCCTTGAAGTTCATGACCGAAATGACCTGGAGAGCCTCGGTATCGCGCCGATGTGGGACGTAGCGACGCGCTCCTTTTCCCGCGCTGTCGAGGTCGCGGCGCAACGCATCGACGTCTTCGATCGAATAACTCCGACGGCTGTTCGCTGGTGCTGGAGGGCCCTTTCCTTCGGACACCAATTGGCGAAGGTACCCTTCAGCTATGCCGATGAAGCGCGCGGCTTCCGCCGACGAAAACCGCCGAATCGTCTTCTCAGCCGCTGGCGGGAAGTCGCGAAGCTGCTGGGCCCGTAGTCGTGCCGAAAGCTCCGCTGCGTCCGCATTGATCAGGGAGCGGAGGTCACGCACATTCTCGTCGAGAGGTTTCGCTGACGTTGGCATCCTAATCTCTGCATCTGCGGAATTTTGAGCAGTTCGGCTCAAAATGCGCTGATGGAGAGTAATGCCCGATTCTCTTGAAGTCGCAAGGATTATTGAGTTAACGAGAGGTTAACGGTCCCGCCCCTCAAGTGCGGCTTGATTCGCAACCTCGCGCCTGAATCAGCCCGGACGTGACGTAGTTGTACTGAACAACCGATGCGCCGCTTCCGGTCGCCGCGCAACACTCCATGGTCCTGAGCGGCAGTTGTACGCGGACAACTTAACGAAGGCTCCTGCCTAGACGCCAAGGCGGACGGCCCGCCCACGAACACGCTCGGCCTCATTGTAATAGCTCGCGGCTTGTTGCACCGACCGATGCTGCGACTGCTGCATCGCCTCGGGTAACGCCACGCCCTGGCGTGCCGCCTCCGTCAGATACCCCGACCTCAGCCCATGCGCCGAAAACTCCCTCGCCTCCAAGCCCGCCAGCGCGCAGCGCCGCTTCACGATCAAATTGATCGACTGCGGCGTCAACGCCCGTTCCTCGATCGCCTCCCAACGGTCGATGGCGCGGAAGATCGGTCCCTTGCCGATGTCGGCGCGCTCAAGCCATTCGCGCAGCGCCACGACCGGCGGCCCGACCAGAAGCACCCTCCCCGCCTCATCCGCGACGCCGGTCTTGGTCCGGCCGAGCTGGATCGCCACGCACGGTAACGCCGGCGATCGAGGGTCCTTAGAGTCGAGCAGCACCGCGGGCTCGTCGCTGATCTGCTCGACCCGGAGTCGCACCACCTCGCTGCGCCGGCGTCCGCCAGAGGCGAAGGCCAGCAGCAAGATTGCCAGATCGCGGGTGTCCACGAGCCGGTCGGAGCGACAGGTCGCGAGCAGTCGATCAAGAATATCCCGGGTCACTGCCCGCTTGCTCTTGCGCTGGCGCGGCCGGACGCTGGCCCGAACCGCGAGCCGCAGCGCCGCGCGAAGACTGGGGGCCTGGAACGGACCCTCCTGCCCTTTCCAGCGATGCAGCGTGCCCCAGTTCGCCAGCCGGCGCTTCACCGTCGATGGCGCGTGCGGTCCCTCAGTGCGAAGCAGCAAGGCCTCTCGCAGCTCCGCCGCGACCTCGGCCGGCATGCCGTGTTGCGGGTCGGTTTCGCGCGCGGAAGGATCCCAGAGGTGATGCGCCACGTATTTCAGGGCCAGGCTTTCCGGCGCCGGCCACGGCAGCGGCGCGCCGGTCGCGGCTTTCGCCCAGCCCTCAAGATAGGCCAGGTCGGACGCGAGCGCCCGCAGGGTGTTCTCGCCCATGCCCTCGCGCGCGAGATGCTTCAGGGTCGCGACGTCGTCGTCGGTGAGGAGCTCGGCGAGGCGATCGCGGCGCTCCATCGGCAGGATGGCAGACAGGGCGTCAAGCTGCAGGGCGCGCCGGGTTTCGGGATCGGAGACCAGCGCATGGGAGGTGATGTCGTCCATCGGCGGCGCTCCGTCAGAAACCGTAGCTTCGATCCGCCCAACGCAACAGCACGCGGGCGTCGGGGTCGGGAAGGCGGACCCGCTGGGCCTTCAGGCCTTCGGCGATCGCAAGCCCAACGTCCGGGTCGACCCAGTGGCCGTGCGTCATCAGGAAGAACCAGCCGAAGGGCAGGCCGATCTCGCGGTCCACAGCCTCGATCCGGTCCATCAACGCATGCACCGAATCCTCCGGCGTCATGAGCAGCCGCTCCTTTGGCGGCTTCAGCGGCCGCGGGATGAAGCCGACCTCGCGCTCGCCCTTGTGGGTGTAATCACGCGCGTCGAGCGCCCAATGGGCGAAGACGCGCTGCGGCCTGGCGCTCGATTCCTCCCAGTCCTGAAAGAACCGCAGCTCGCGCGGGACAAAATCAAAATAGTCCGGGACCGCGTCGAGGAACGGCGTCTCGCGCGTTCCGCCCGGCCCGACCTCGCGGATGACGCGCCGCTCCAGCTCCGGCCGCTTGGCCGCCCGCTTCTCGCGCTCGATGCGGCCGCAGCGATCGAGAAAACTGCGGACATGGATCACCGCGCCGCCGGCGCGGCCGAGCAAGCGATAGACCGGACCGGCAAGGCGATCTGAATCGGGAAGCTGATCGGTGCGGGGCCAGCTCGGATCGAGCAGTTCTTCTTTGCCCCAGGGTCGATAATCCGGGTTGACGATCGGGCCGGCGCGCCATTCGATCTCGCGACCGAGCGCAATCTGGAGATAGTCGGCCGCGCCCGGCCCGGTCGGCGCCGACACGCAGGCGCTGGTGCCGCGCCACTCCGTAATCCGCAGATCGGTCTCCTTCAGCCGGTTCCAGACCGCCAGCACGTCGCCGTTGTCCTTGGCGAGTTCGGCCGTCATCCAGGGCCGCAATTCGCCAAGCCGTGTGCCGTCCGGCTGGAGGACCGACCTCGTGTCGCGCCAGTAATCGTCGTCGACGGGGGCGAACCCGAAGGCAAAGCCCGGAAAGGCGGCGGCCAGCGCCGGGACGAGGTCCGCGTCGACCGAGGCCGGATCGAGCCCGGCCAGGACGGTTTCGAGCGAGGCGGCGTCCGGGAGGCGGGCAGGGGCGGTCATCCCGACACTCCGTCATCAGTCCAGGGGTTCAGCAATGGTACGCCGAGCGGCGCAAAATCCTTGGTGTTGCGGGTGGCGAGCACCAGCTCACGGTCAAGCGCGGTGGCCGCAAAAAACCCGTCCATGACCGAAAGCGCAAAACCGCTCTGGCTGGCCTGCGCCATCAGATCGCCCCAGCGTTCGGCGATCGCGGGGTCGATCGGCAGGATCCGCCCGGCGAAGCGCGCCGGCAGATCCTCCGCGAGCCATGCGGTCAGCGCCTCGCGGCGGCGGCCGTCGTCCATCAGGGCGATGCCGCGTCGAAGTTCGGCGATCGACGCGACGCTGATGAAGGCCCGGTCCTCGTCGACCGTATCGAGCCAGGCGAGCACTTTTGGGTCGGGCGCCGGCCGGCGAACCTCGGAGAGCACGTTGGTATCGAGCAGGACGTTCATAGATCAAGGTCGCGCGCTTGGTCGCGGACCCGATCGAGGTCGAGATCGGCGTCGCGCAGGGGGAGGCCATCAGAAACTCGGCCAGCGTGCCCTTGCGGACGGTCTTGCGCGCCCATTCCTGCGCCGAGACCATGACGACGCTCGGCTTGCCGTGGCGGGTGATGATCTGCGGGTCGCTCTGGGCGCGCTCGATCACTTCGGAGAGACGCGCCTTGGCGCCGGCGACCGTCCAATGATCCGATTCAAGGGTCTGAGTCTTGCGGGGGGTTGTCACGATTAGCTCCTGTGACCATAATGACTATCGTGACTATAATCAGTCTCGCTGCGACATTCAATAGATCCCATGCGGGAGGCGTGCCCTTTTGCTATGATCGAGCCGGAGTGAAGGACAGCACCATGGGCAGTCGCGAGAAGCAGAATCAGGCGCCGTCGGCCGATGCCGGCGCGACCGGCCGCGATCGTCGGGCCGTTCGGACCGTCGATCTGACCGAGGAGGACATTGCCGCGATCGAGGCCTCGGAGATGACGCCCGGTTTTGAGCACCTTGATGCCGAGCTGGAGCCAGAGCCGGCCTCCCTGGCCGAGGAGGGCGCGCGGTTCGCGCGAGAACTCCGCGCGCGAGGCGACAGGACCGATGCGCGGCCGGCCGACAAGGTCTTTCGCGACGGCCTCTACGAGGAGCCTTGAGCTCGGCCGACCCGGATGTCGGCCAGCGCCACGACGTCTGAGGTGCCCAACGAGGGCGTTCGGAAACGGGGAGGGGGCTGGCAGCGGTCGTGTCCTCTCGTCGATCGGAGGCCCGGCGGTGATGATTTTCCGGGCTCCGGGCCGCCAGAATCGCTGATTTGCGTGTTTGTGTCCAACACTATCGATAAGGGTCAGTTATCGATAGTGAGAAGCATGCGCCAGAAGGCATCGCTATGACGGAAGCCAACGCCGTGATAGCTTCCGTTTCACCGATTCACGTTAAGGTTATCAAGACCTTGCCCTCCGCCTACCAGATCCCGGATCCGCTACCTTGGAGCCAGATCGCCGGCCCGCTCGCGGCGGCCGAAGACGCGCTGGCCCGCCTCGACGAGCGGCTGGCCAGGAGCCCGGTCCGCGACGGCTGGATCGCCCGGACCCACTTCTCAGACGCCGCTGCCGCCCTGTGGCTGGAAGGCGAGCTCGTCCATCTCGACGATCTCGTCCTCCACGACGCCGGCATGGACGTCCGCGCCCCGACCCACGAGCTCACGCGCGCCCACGCCGTTCTGCGAACGCGACGGCGCATCGCCGACGCCAAGCCCGACTGGGCGCTGTCGGTGGCCGGCCTGGCCGGGCTGCGGGGCAGGGGAGAGCAGGGCGACCGGGAGGAGGAACGCGGCAACCGGAATGAGGAAGAGGATGAGGTGCGCGATCGCGAAGACGAAGACAGTGAGGCGGATGCGCCCGAGCGGTTTCGCGTGGCCCCAGCCGACGACCGGATGGCCGACATCTTCGCGGCCGTCGACGCCGCGATCGCCCAAGCCGACCGCACGCTGGCCGGCGAGACAACCGATCGGCGCCCGAAGCGACCCGAGCGAGACCCGCTGGTCTACGATCTCGACTGGGACGAAGATGAACGTCTCGACGCATGGCGAGCGGTCGTGGACCAGACACGCAACCTGCCGCCGGCGCTGGCGACGGCGATCGCCGCCGACGCGTGGCACGCGCTGGAACCGCTACAGCACGCGCCATGGCTCGGCCGGCTGCTCGCCGCCGCGCTGCTGCGGGCGCGGGGAAAGGCGCGCTCGCACCTGCCTTGCCTCCATGACGGCCTCAAAGCGATCCCGCGCGAGCGGCGGCGGCCACGCGACGCGGCCTCCCGCCTCGCCGTTCAGTTGGAGGCGATCGCGGCCGCGGCCGAGGCCGGTCTCAAGGATCACGACCGTTGGCAGACTGCCCGCACCCTGCTGGCCCGCAAGCTCGCCGGCCGCCGCTCCACCTCCCGGCTGCCGGCGCTGATCGACTATGTGTTGGCCCGGCCGATCGTCTCGGCCGGCATGATCGCGCAGGAGCTGAGGATCACGCCACGCGCCGCCCAGGACCTGGTCGGGGAGCTCGGTCTGCGGGAGGCGACCGGCAGAGACAGGTATCGGGCGTGGGGGGTGCTTTAGATGTCGCCTGACGATGGTGATTTGCGTTGTTTAAATCGGGCAGTAACCCCATCGTGAAACGCTGCATTTGCGGTTATGATTCGCCCAACAGGAGAAAGTAAAGCAGAGCCATGGCCCGCGGGGAGTTGATGAAAAAATTGCTGGCCAGCTACGGTCGGGACGATGAGTTCCGGGCCGTAGCGGAGCAAATCATCGGCGAAGAGGAAAAGAAGAACAACCGCGTGTTGGCGCGCAGCCTGCGCAAGACCCTTGAGGCCGGCCCAAGCCGGCCGAGCGGTCCGAAGGCGCTTGCGCCCCTGCTTCCGTTCCCCGAAGCAGCCGCCGACTTCATCGAGCGGATTGAACCGCAGCACACGCACGATGATATCGTGCTCGGGGCGACGAACGTGCGGGTGCTGCTCGGCCTCGTCAAAGAGTTTCGCCGCGCCGACGAGATCCGGCGTCACGGCCTCAAGGTCCGATCCAAGCTTCTGTTCTGCGGCCCGCCGGGATGCGGCAAGACGCTGTGCGCGGAGATTTTTGCAGCCGAGCTCGGTCTGCCGCTGTTCCTCGTCAAGCTCGATAGGCTGATCTCGTCCTACCTGGGCGAGACGGCTGGCAATGTCCGCAAGATTTTCGAGTTCGCCCGGAAACAGCCCTGCGTGCTGTTCTTTGACGAGTTCGACGCGCTGGCGCGCTCGCGCGATGACTCGAGCGAGCACAATGAGCTGCGCCGTGTCGTCAACAGCCTGCTGTTGTTCATCGATCATATTCAGCCGAAGGGCTTTCTGATCGCCGCGACCAACCTTGATCAATCCCTCGATCCGGCGGTTTGGCGGCGCTTCGACGAGGTCGTCTGGTTCGACAAGCCGGATCGCGCGATGATCGCCCGCTTCCTGCGGCTCAAGTTCAAGAACATCGCGACCGCGTTCGATCCGCTGCAGCATGCGGCCGCGCTGGAGGGCTATTCCTACGCCGAGATCGAGCGCGTCTGCACCCAGGCGGTCAAGACGATGATCATCGATCGCCGTAAGCAGGTGCAGGCCCGCGACTTCAATCGCGCCTTGGAGGACGAGGCGCGCCGCCGGGCAGGACAGTCTCGCCTCGCGTCGCCGAGCTAGGCGCGCCGTGGCCCGATACGATCACCTCGAACTCGTCCGGCTTCCCGAGCAATTCGAGCGGCGCAAGCACGGCGGCGGCGGACCGCCGCCACCGCGCGATCGCGGCCAACACACGACGAAGCTGCGCGAGGAGCTCGACACCGCGACCCAGGAACAAAGACGCCGGCGCAAGCCCGAATTTGTCGACCCATCCCTGATTCTGCGCGTGCAGATGACGGGCGCCCTGCTCGAGGAAGAGTGGGAGCGGCTCGGGCTCACGGTTCTATCGAGCGACGCGGACCGCACGCTCGTGCTATTCGCATCGAGCGAAGACATGCGGGATTTCCGCGCGCGGCTTGACGCCTATCAGGGCGGCCCGCCCCCTGGCCAGAAGCACGCCCCCTACGTCAACTTCGTCTCCGGGATCGAAAGCATTGGATCGGTCGAGCCGCGTGATCGGATCGGACCACGCTTGCGGGAAGAAGGTTTCGCTGATGTCGAGGATTTTGTCGCGCAGACATCCTATCTGGTGGACATCGAGCTTTGGGATCTGGGCGAACGTCGCCTCCGCGAGCGCAAGCTTGAGGATGTCATCCGCTACGTCGAGGCACGAGGTGGCGATGTCTTTGATCGCTATGTCGGCCCCTCGATCAGCATGTTTCGCGCGCGCCTGACAGGCGAACTGCTGCGCACGCTGCTGACGATCGAGGAAATCGCGGCGATCGACCTTCCGCCAGCGCCGGACGTGACGACGGCGGAGGCGCTCGACATGGTCCTGGCGGACGCGCCGCCTCTGAACGCGCTTGGCGATGACGCGCCGCTCATCGGCATCATCGATAGCGGCGTCAACGATCACCCGTTCCTGGCCGATGTCATCGCCGGTGCGATTGCCGTTCCTGCTGACCTCGGCACTGCCGACGTCTGGGGGCATGGGACCCGTGTTGCCGGCGTCGCGGTGTTTGGCGACCTGCGCGCGCAGCTCGACGCCGGCGCCCTGCAACGCGGGGCGCGTATCTGTGCGGCGAAGGTCGTGAATGACCGTGGCGAGTTCGACGATCGTCGTCTTGTCCCTTCCCAGATGCGCGAAGCGATCACGACGCTGAATCAGCGTTTCGGCTGTCGCGTCTTCGTGATTGCGCTTGCCGACCGCCGGCGGGTGTTCGACGGCGGCAAGGTCGGAACATGGGCTGCCACGCTCGACGAATTGGCGCGCGAGCTCGACGTCGTCATCGTCGTCTCGGCCGGAAACCGCAGTCCGCGCGGCGGCAATCGCCTTGAGCAGGCGGTGACCGAATATCCGCGCTATCTTCTGGAGGACGCGAACCGGTTCTTCGAGCCGGCCGGCGCCCTGAACGTCATCACCGTCGGCGCACTCGCGCATGGCGAGGGTCTCGATCCCGACCGCGCCGACGATGTCCGCGTCCGCCCGATCACGCGGCTGCATGAGCCGGCGCCGTTCTCGCGGATCGGGCCGGGTCCGGGCGGCGCCACGAAGCCGGACGTCATGGAGATTGGCGGTACGCTGATCTTCGATCCAGTGGTCGCGCGGCTGCGGGGAGGGGAGGATGTCGGCAGCGCGGGCGTTCTGACCCTCTATCACAGCTTTCTCGATCGCCTGTTCACCGCGGGGTCGGGCACGTCCTATGCCGCTCCGCGGGTCGCCTTCAGCGCCGCGCAGATCCTGACACGCTTCCCGCAGGCCTCAGCCAATCTCGTCCGCGCGCTCATTGTCGGATCCGCAGAAATCCCACAGCCGGCACAAGAGCGGCTTCAACTGCTGGGCAGCGACGCTATCCGCGCAGTCTGCGGGCACGGTCTTGTCGATCTGGAACGCGCCGCGTTCTCCGATGACGCGCGCGTCACCCTCTATGCCGAGGATCAGCTCGCTCTCGATCATTTTGCCGTCTATCGGATTCCGATCCCGGAAGCGTTTCAGGCAGGAAACGGCGAGCGCTGCATTCGCGTGACGCTGGCGTTCGACCCACCGGTGCGTCATACGCGCACCGACTATGCCGGGGTCGGCATGAGTTTTCGCCTGGTTCGCGGCTGTCAGCCGGACCTGATCTTCGATCATTATCGCAAGCGTGAGCAGGATGATGGTCCGTTCCCTGAACTTGCAGCGCGATACAATTGCAATCTCGTTCCCGGGCCACAGCTACGTGAGAAAGGAACGGTCCAGCGCGCGACCGTGACGTTCAAACGCGGTGTCGAAGAATACGGCGACAGCTACTATCTCGTGGTGCGCTGCGAGAGCGGCTGGGCGACGCATGTCGATCGTCAGCAATTCGCGGTCGTCGTCGAACTACTTCACAAGGCCGAAGTGCAGCTCTACGAGCGCGTGCGGCAGCGGGTCAGGGTCCAGGCTTAGCGTTCGTCCTGTTCTAGTGGCGGATTTATAGTTTCACTTCGTCCGGCCGCTTGCCATGCACCCGCTCGATCAGGTCATTCCGTTTGACGTTTTCGATCAGGAGATTTCGCGTTTGAACACTTTGCTCGATACGTTTGGCATCGCGATCCCAGACGGCGCCAATATACTGATCAATAAGGCGCGAAGCGCACGGCACGGGAGGGGGCGCTAATTGCTGGTTCATACTGAGGTTGTCGATGGACCCTTGGCATTGCGAATGCGACGCCTCAATGCCGCACGCGACCAAGCCATCGGCCGTCAGATCCTGACACTCCCTCTTCTCGCGGCTCGGCTCGCGGGTGGGTTCATCGCACCGGCGACGCAGGAAATCTTGTATCCGGCCATAAGGCAGGCGCTCGAGGCGGGCGGATACGAGGATATCGACAAGGTTTGCCAACTGCCGGGGATGCCGGCGGCTGTGCTGTCCGCGCTTCGAGACTGGTGGGACGTGGAGGCCCCAGGCTCGTTGCCCGACAACGCTCGCCTCAGAGACTTCACTTTACTCGAGCGCCGCGTGCGAGGCGCGCTGCCGGCCGGCATGCTGTCCCCACCCGATCTGGTAAGAGCAGCCCTGGAGAGACTTCACTTTGCCCCGAAGTTAGTCGGCGCGATCACCATTCAAGGCGTTCCCGGCGTCAAACCCGTATGGCGTCCGCTCTTGCAGGCCCTCTGCGAGGCGGTGCCGGTCCGATGGATTGGATCACAACACAGCGGGCGCGCCTGGTTCGCCGGAGAGATTGAGACATACCCCACAGGGGCGGCGTTGCTCCTCTCCGCTGATCTCTGTGCCGATCCACGAAGTGAAGTGAGAGAGGCGTTGCGCTGGGCGCGCGCGCTTGTGACGGCCGGAAAAGCCTCTCCCAATGAGATCGCCATCTCGGCGGCTTCGCCAACTGCGTGGGACGACGCGTTTCTGGTTCTTTCGCGCGAGGCGGGGCTTCCCGTGCACTTCACACACGGCATTCCGGCTCTAGCGACCCGCGAAGGACAGGCCTGTGCTGCACTCGCGGACATCCTGTTACGCGGGCTGTCGCAAGACCGCGTGAGGCTCCTGTTTGCCCGTCTGCCGCGCAGTCCGGCCAAAGATAACCTGCCCGGCGACTGGACCAAAGGGTTGCGGCGGAGCGCCGCGCTGACGAGCCCGGGACTTTGGCGGCACGCTCTCGAGCAGGCGCGGGGAGAGCGGACAGACGGCGATCTCGCGGAACGCGCACTGTTGCCAATTCTGGATGACTTGGCTTGCGGCATCGCGGCTGCCGACGCGGTCGGGCGCCGTCTGTTGAGGGGACCTACAATGACTTTGTGGCGCGACGCGTTGCGTATGGCGCCCCCGCAGGCCATCGAGCTCTCGTTGCAGGCGCTGCGCATTGCGGACGGGCGTGAACCCGGAAACTCGATCGCGTGGGGACCTGCAGGTCACCTAGCGGCAGCCCCTCGCGCGCATGTACGCCTCATTGGGCTTGACGCAAACGCGTGGCCGAGACGGTCGAGCGAAAACCCGATCTTGCCGCAGCACCTGCTGGGACACATCAGACTTCCGTCTGCGGAAGCGGGCCAAAACGACCAGGCGATGCATGACATCATCATCGATCAATCTCAGAGTTATACGCTTTCACGCGCTTACAGGAGTGCGACGGGCTCTCTGCAAGCAGCCAGTACCTTGTGGCGGAGGGATAAGGAGCGCGTCGTCGGGCGTAGCGCAATCCCCGCGCATGCCTTCAGCGAGAGCGATCGTCTCTATGCCCGCCCGACCGATGCCGGGAAGGACCCGCAAGTGCGCGCAAGTCGGGCCTGCTGGCGGGCCTGGTGGGAAAGCGAGCAGCTCACCGCGCACGACGGGCGGATCCGTCCCGACCATCCGCTTATCGTCGACGCCCTCGCGGAAATTCAATCCACGACGTCTCTCCATCGGCTTCTGTGCGATCCGCTGGGGTTCGTCTGGGAATACGCGCTTCACTGGCGCCAGCCAAACCTCGACCCTCAGCCGCTCGCGCTCGACCATCGCGCGTTTGGCGAACTCGTCCACTCCCTCATCGGAGGCGTGCTGCGCGACGGTTTGCCTCGAAACGCCGACGAGATCGGGATCGCTCTGGACCGAGAGGCGGCGCGTCTCGCCGACGCGTGGCCGATCATTAGGGCCGTTCCACCCGGCCTTCTTTGGGGCCATACAATAGCGATGGCCCACGAGCGTGCGCTGCGAGGCCTCACAGAAGCTCTGGGCGAACAGCGCGGCGTGACCTGGACAGAGCTTTCCTTCGGCGAGCCAAGCGACGCGCCTCACCCGTGGACCACACTCGCACCCGTCCCGATCGGGCAGACCGGCGTTTCCTTCCGGGAAGGATTGATCGACTCGACGAGGATGCGGGGCGTGGCGCTGCGATCATCACTGACTACAAGGTCGGGACAGCGCCTGAGCGAAAAAAACCGATCGCGTTCGATCGCGGCGCTGAACTTCAGCGCGTCTTCTACGCCCTTGCGGTGCGGTCCCTGCTTCCAGAGCTCCGGAGCGTGAGCTCGCAGTTGACGTACCTCAAGCACGACCCCGCGCGCACCCTAAGCCTGACAAACGAGGAGCTTGAGAAGGCCATTGAGCAGGCGGTTGGGTTCACCGACGCGGGCGCTCGCCTGCAACGCAGTGGCGAGATCGCGCCTGGATCGGCGCCGGCATTCTTCGACTCGCTCTCCGTTGCCCTGCCGGCGGACCTGGACTCGTATCGCCGTGTGAAGCGTCGTTCGTTTGCTCAGGCAAACGGTGCGCTCGACAAGCTTTGGAGCAGCCAGTGAGCGTGCCCGACTTCGACGCCCGCCGGCGGGCACTTACTGATTTCAAATCCAACATGCTGGTTGAGGCCGCGGCTGGCACCGGCAAGACGTCGTTGATGGCCGCCCGCGTCGCAATGATGATCGCGACGGGAATTGATCCTGCAAAGATCGCCGCGATCACCTTCACCGAGCCGGCGGCGAGTGAGCTCGAGGCGCGTATACGCTGGACCATCGACGAGCTCCGCAATGGCCGGCTGCCTCCCGCGCTCTCGGGGGTTCTCTCGCTGCCCTTAGGCGAAGCGATGCGTGCGCAGCTCGCTTCGGCCACCCCACGCATCGGGGAGATAACGGCAACGACGATTCACGGCTTTTGCCAAGCCATCCTTCGTTCGCACGGGATCGACGCGGCGCTTGACCCTGGTTCACGCGTGGTCGACGAGACCATTGCCGATGCCCTCTTTGATGAAGTGCTTGCGGCTTGGCTCAAGGAGATGCTGGCGCGTGGTGACGAGCAGGACGGTCCGGTTGCTGTTCTTGCGAAGGACGATCCACTGGGCGTGGTTGAGCGGATCCGTGAGCTTGCCGACCTTCGGCGAAAGCATCGCAGCGCGACCGTGCCAGCCCCGGATTTCTCAACACGGCCGGACCGCACTTTCGCGGACGCCGTTACGGCGTTTTCTCGCTGGCACGCCGCGGGACCCGGAGAAACGTGGACAGCTGATCTCATCGCAGATCTCGACCGCCTTGTTGCGTTCTTCGACGGCGATCACGCGAAGGCCGAATTCTCCGTGCTCTGGCGACTGACTCAGCCACCGCGCATAAGCATGATGCGACAGAAAAGCATCGACCTGCTGCCCTACGACAGGACGCGCTTCTGGAGACAGGCGCTCGGAGAAGCGGACGGGCGCCGTCGCGGACAGGAAGCAACCGAACACTTCGAAACGGTACAGACGGCTTACCGGACACTGATCGGCGCCATTGCGCAAAGCCTCGTACATGAACTAGCTGCGCACCTAAGCGGAGTGATCGACGCCTACGATCGGCGCAAGCGCGAGGCGGCCGTCCTCGACTTTGATGACTTGCTGCGACAGGCGCGAGCGCTGATCTGCGAAAATGCTGATATTCGCGCCTGGCTCGCTGGCCGGTACGCGTATCTGCTGGTCGATGAATTCCAGGACACCGACCCCGTGCAGGCCGAAATCGTATTTTGTATAGCCGCGCTGTCGCAGCCCGAGACTTGGAGCAGCGCCGTTTTGCGGCCCGGAGCGCTGTTCCTGGTCGGTGATCCCAAACAGGCGATCTATCGCTTTCGCGGCGCTGACGTTGAGTCCTACGCGCTCGCCAAGTCCGTCATTGCAAAGGCCAAGAATGGCTGCCTGCTAGCGGTCACCGCGAATTTCAGGTCCCGCCCGGAGATTATCGCGCACGTCAATCGCGTGTTCCAAGATGTTCTCGAGAAGACAGGACAGCCGGGATTCGTGCCGCTCGCTCCGACCCTTGAACTGCCGCCACTACCTTTCGCCGCGGCCGCGAAACTGACAATCGACGTTCCGCGGGACGCGAACGCCGAGGAACAGCGCGAAGCGGAAGCGTCCGCCGTCGCAGAGCTGTGCGCGCGCTTGATTGGTGCCCTGCCAATCTGCGGGCCGGATGGGATAGAGCGATATTTGCGCGCAGGCGACATTGCGTTGCTCGCGCCTACACACACGGACCTCTGGCGCTATGAACGCGCCCTCGAAGGACGGCGCATCGCGGTGGCGTCCCAGGCAGGTCACGCGCTGTTCCGGCGCCAGGAGCTTCAGGACATTCTCGTCCTGATCCGCGCGATCGCGGATCCGCTGGACACGTTGGCTTTCGGCGCTCTCATGCGAGGCCCGGTTGTCGGGCTGCGTGACGAAGACCTTCTCGATATCACGGCGGCGCTTTCTCCCGACCAGGACGGTCGTCGGCGCTTCCAGCTACGGACGCCGTCGGACGAGGTAAGTCATCCCCTGGCAAGAGACATCCTGGTAAAGCTTCAGGCACTTCACCGCCTTGCCGCGGAACTCACGCCGATGCAGCTCGTCGCCTTCGCGATAGAGCGCTTGAACTTGCGAGTGATTATGGCGGCACGGCACGGCCAGCGGAACGCGCGCGCGCTCGCGAACCTTGACGCCATCGTCGAACTCGCCAGGCCCTACAATGTTGCTGGCCTGCGCGCCCTCGCGCTCGATCTCCAACGCGGATGGCAGAGCAAGCGCCGGCATCCAGAAGGAAGGGTCGATGCGTCCGAGGATTCGGTGGAGATCGTCACGATGCACAGCGCCAAGGGTCTGGAATGGCCCGTCGTCATCACGGTGAATTCTTCAACCCGCTTCAAGCCTCAGGACCAGTTTGTCTATCGGCAATCCGACGATACGATCCACTGGGTCGTCGGGGGCATCGAGCCGCCCGCACTTGCGGCAGCCCGCGAAGAGGAGGAGTTTCGCGAGGCACGGCAGCGGGAAAGGCTTTGGTATGTCGCGACGACGCGCGCCTGCGATCTGCTGGTGATCCCCGAACTGCCGGGCGCACCCTCACGCTCATGGTCGAGAGTGATGAATCTCGGGCAAAAGGAACTTCCCGAGATCCAACCTGACATGTTGCCTGAGCCCGTCCCGAGCGCTGTGCAGCCCGTCGCCAATGATCAGTCTGAGACCATATTTGCGGCCGAAGGCGAGAGACTGGCCGGTGCTTCGCCGTCGATCATATGGGATCGTCCGAGCGAACGCGACGCGGATCGCAGCGCCGAGATTGTGGACGCGTTCGTTGTCGACGACGCGTCTCATGCGCTGCCGGAAATAGATGGTGCCGGGGCGCTGCGCGGTACGATCTTGCACAAGCTTATGGAAGAGCTCCTGACTGGCGAGCTTGGCTCGTTCCGAGACCATGCGGCAGCACGCGCGACCGAGCTACTCGCGCAGCTACAATCGAACGTGCACGACGAGAGGGATGAAGGGGGCCCCGACGCGCTCGAAATGGCGGAGACGGCCCTGCGCACTTTGGCTCTTCCTGAACTCGCACCCTTTCTCGGACAACTAATTCCTGAAATCCCGCTCTGGGCGGCAAACCCGCCGCACTACCTCGTCGGACGCGCAGACGCGGCGGTCGTCGAGGGAGAGCGCATTGCGCTCGTCATCGACTGGAAGTCGGACGTGAACCCCACGGCGGCGGCACACAGTGCGCATGCGGCGCAGCTGCGCGACTATATCCGCGTCACAGGCGCCGAGCGGGGCGCTATCGTCTACATGTCCGCAGCGCAAGTGTCCTGGATTGAACCTACCTAGCGCGCTCACCAGGGCGGATTGAGAATCGGCGAGGGCGAGCAAACCAAAACCCCGCGCGACCCACGGGTCATCGCGACGTAGAGATTGCGCGCGTTGAGAGCGCCGGCATTGAGAACAACCGAGATGTCGGCTTCGAGACCTTTCAGGAGCAGGGTGCTTCCGACGGAACGCCTGGCGAGGGGCCGGCCGATGAGCCGAGATTGTTCTCGGATCGTCACCGTCGCCTCTCGGAACGAGGGTCCGCCGGGAGAGGCTGCAAGTTGCAGAGCCCGCTGGGCTGCTGCCAGCACGGCGGGACGGTAGCACCGAACCCCACCCGCGCGGTTGATGGCGGTGAGAAGATCCGAGACCTCTGCAAACGACCGCGACGCTTCAAACCTCACGGCCGTTTCCTCGATACCGGAAAGGGCCCGTCCGAGTTTACCAGCATGAGCTGCCGCAACCGACCGCACGAGGTCGTCTGCGGAAAAGGCGCTCATCAAGTTCTCTGCAAAATCGGCCACGACGGAGAGCGCTTCGGGTTTCGCGAGGTCGAGCGTACCGCCAAAATCCGTAAGATCGCGCAGGTCCACAGCCTCGACCGTCACGGCTCCCGCGACTTGGCGGGCGAAACGACGCTGTCCGCGAGGGTCCGTGCTGTCACCGATGATCAAAACCTTCGTCTCGCCCGGCGCGTCCACCGCGGCTGCCGCTTGCCGCAGCGCATCGTCCTGGCGACCATCGAGTTGAATCCACCGGACACTGCCAGGTGCTGTCCGAAGGTCGATCGGCCTGCCTGCCGCTAGGTCAGGTCGTATCGACAGCAACCACTTACCTAAATCGTGCGCCCCTGCGTTGTTCCATCTCCACGGAGTCACAAGTTCTCCGACAATCGGGAAAAACGACACCACGTCCGCCTGCCAATCTGCCAACGGGTCGGCGCCGAATCCAAAGATAGACTGAAACGGATCTCCGACGATGGCGGTGGGTAGACTTTGAGCCAACCAGGTTACAAGGGCGTGCTGGCGGATCGAACAGTCCTGGTACTCATCGACAAATAAGCATCGGAAATTGGCGGCGAGAACGTCATGAAGGTGCCCGGCGGCAACCAGGCGCGCTGCCGTGTCACGGATGGCTTCGTAGTTCGGCCGGGCGCCAGTTACGATTCGCGGATCGTGTCCCGCGCGTTGCGGAAACGTAGAAATCAGCCTGATCGCGAAGCCGTCGAGTGTCGTGGCGCGGTAAACACTCGGCTTCACGCCCGCCCTTTCCAGGCGGCCTCGGAGCGCGGCGACCCCGGCGTTGGTGTGTGTCAGCACTAGAGCGTTTCATTGCTTAATTGAATCGGAGGGGATTCCGGTTTTGGGCGGTTTGTGATTCAAGATGCTGACTGGATTGGAGGCCAGCATCGCATGACCCGACCTCTTTCCCTTGATCTTCGCGAACGTGTGGTGGCGTCGGTTCTGGCGGGCGAGAGCTGCCGGTCTGTGGCGGAACGGTTTGGCGTTGCGGTCTCATCGGTTGTGAAGTGGTCACAGCGGCAGCGGGCGACCGGCTCGGTTGTGCCTGGCAAGATGGGCGGTCACCGCAAGCCTGTGCTTGATCCGCACCGCGCCTTCATCGTCGAGCGGATCACTCAGACGCCTCACCTGACGCTGCATGGTCTGAAGGCGGAACTGGCAGCCCGTGGGGTCAAGGTCTCACACAACGCGGTCTGGCTGTTCCTGCGCCGGGAAGGGCTGCGGTTCAAAAAAAACACTGTTCGCTCTCGAACAGGCTCGCGCCGACGTCTCTCGTAGGCGTCAGCGTTGGCGATCCTGGCAGGCCGGGCTCGATCCGGGCCGCCTCGTCTTCATCGATGAGACCTGGATCAAGACCAACATGGCCCCTTTGCGAGGCTGGGGCCCCAAAGGGGCACGCCTGCGCGGCTTCGCCCCGCACGGTCACTGGCGTACCCTCACATTCCTCGGCGCGCTCCGCCATGACCAACTCACGGCACCCTGCGTCTTCGACGGCCCGATCAACGGCGAATGCTTCTGCGCTTATGTGAAGCACCTTCTCCTGCCAACCCTGCGCGAAGGCGACATCGTCATTCTCGACAATCTCGGAAGCCACAAGTCGAAAGCTGTCAGGCAGATGATCCAGGCTGCTGGCGCCAGGCTCTGGTACCTGCCGCCATACTCGCCCGACCTCAACCCGATCGAGCAGGCCTTCTCCAAGATCAAACACTGGATGCGGCAAGCTCAGAAGCGCACCATCGAGGACACCTGGCGCCACATCGGTCAGCTCGTCCAGGACATCCAGCCTCGCGAATGCGCCAACTACTTCGCTAACGCGGGTTATGCTTCAGTCAAAATGTGAAACGCTCTAAGATGGGTTTCGAGCCGTCGTGCCGCGTGAGAGCATCGGTGATGAGCTGGGTCTTGCCGCAGCCCGCAGGCGCTATCACCAGCCCGCGGTTTATCGAGCGCAGGTCGATTTCAACGGCTGCCATCTTCGACCCAGTCCCGAAGGCCGTCGATGACGCTGGTGAGGCTGGCATCAGCCTCGCCGTAGGCGGGGCCGACGATCGTCCGGCCCGCCGTTTCCATCGTGCTAATGGTCTTCAACCATCCAAAGCGGGCTGCCGCGTTTCCGAGGAGGGTGCGACTGTCGGGGGCCAGACCGTCTATCAACGCCTCGGTCTCCAGATCGCCGAGCGTGTTCGCGCCATTGGAGATTGTCCTGATATGCGCTTCGATCAAGGCGCGATCCTTCGTCTCGATAGCGAGCTCGAGCAGTTCGCTCACAGGACCGTCCGGCAGTGCGGCGAACAATTCCTGTTCGAGCGCTCGCCCGCCGCCCCATGCGAACACCTTGCCACCGCCCGCAATAAAAGCCGCTTCTGCCGCTGTTGGAGCGGGCTTGTCACTGTCTCTCAGGATGGCTATCCAGTAGCCGAGGGATTGCAAAGCGGTCGCGCGGCTGAAGGTCTCATCGCCGTTGCCATTGACCAAAGTCGCGCCACATGCCGACAGCGACGTCTCGCCGCTCGCGGTGAAGTGCTGGTCCAGACCACGCATTAGACCGATTTCGCTGCCGCCCTCGCACAC
This sequence comes from Bradyrhizobium sp. SK17, assembly GCF_002831585.1. Classification (GTDB taxonomy): domain Bacteria; phylum Pseudomonadota; class Alphaproteobacteria; order Rhizobiales; family Xanthobacteraceae; genus Bradyrhizobium. Next base: position 275,780 of record NZ_CP025114.1, read on the forward strand.
CACAATGGACGACGCGAGTAAGGCGTGGGCGTGGGCGCGGATGGTGCCCTGTACGTCCCCGGCGTCGCTCGCGCGTCTGACTGTATGCTGCCCGCCGTTCCTGCGGACGATGTGAAGCTGGTGTGCGTTCAACTCGGCGACGGCGATCGGCGAATGGCTCGTCGCGAAAACCTGCAGCGGCGGTACTTCTTCCTTTGCGCCCAAAGCACCAAGCAGGCGAATGATGCGATGCGGCTCGAGCCCGTATTCGAGTTCGTCGATGAGAAACGTGGTGACCTTCTCGGCCGCCTTCCGCTGCAACGCCGCGATCAGCAGGCGCGACGAACCGAGGCCAAGGGCGCGGAGCGGCACCCCTTCCTCGTCATGGAGTGAGATGGTCCCGCCCGTGAAGGTGACCGAGCCGGCATCGATGAGCGCCTGGACGGCGGCGCCCACGGGCACCCCCATGTCTCCGGCAGCCGCCTTGACCAGCTTGAGCGGCTCCGCGAGTTCCTTGAGATCTTTTTGGTCGAAGGCGTCGCGCATCTCACGCGCCGCCCGCGTCAGCTCCTTTGATGCGTCGGTCTTGCCATCGGTGAGTTTGGTCAGCACGGATCCGCGTCGCCAAGTCAGATGGGTGTCGCCGGTGACGCCAAGCCTAGCGGGCGCGACGCGCGTGCGATCAGCCCAGTTGAGGTTGCGGGTCCGACCTGCAGCCTGCGCGCGGGGCGAGACGAGCGTCCACTCCGGCTCGAGGTCGTCCTGGACGGTGAGCTGCAGAGTCAGCGTGGTTTCGAGGCCGGAGCCGGGCTCCGGTTCCACCACCCCGGTAGCTGAATTGAAGCCCACGAGGAAGTCGCCGTAGGAGTCGATGTTCTTCAGAGGATCGTCCAAGGCGCCGAGAGTCAGTGCAATGCGGATGGGGTGACCGAAATCGAGAGCGTGGAAGTCGGCGTCGGTGAAGGAGAGCGACCGCCGTGCGCCGAGGCAAAGGTCGATGGCATCAAGGATGGTGGACTTGCCGCTGTCCCCGGGCCCAATCAGGCAATTTACCCCTGGACTAGGCAGCCAGCGAAGGCTCTTGACCGCCCGAAAGTTTTCGATCTCAAGCACACGGACCAACGCCATCCTGCTTCCCCCGCTCGTTCGCCACTGGGAGTGTCCACCGAGTGGGTGGAAATCAGCGACTCCCAGTCGAAACCCTCGTATCAGCGCGGGCGACATGGCTGAACTTGACTTACAATGCAAATGCATTACATGGGATGCTGTAACGATGCAAGGAGCGGGTTATGGCCAAGACCGCTGAAATCCTCGAAATCCCCGCGACCATCACTGAGCGCGGCCAGACGACCGTGCCCGCCGCCATTCGCAGAATGCTGGCTCTCGGCAAACGCGATCAGGTCGTGTTTCGCGGGCTCGCGGACGGCACCGTCGTGATCGCGAAGAAGCAATCGAGCGCCAACGACGGCGATCCGGTGATCGGCAGGTTCCTCGCCTTCCTGGCGCACGACATGGCGAACGAGCCGGCGCGAATTCGGCCAGTGCCGAAGTCGCTGGTCGCGCGCGGCAAGGATCTCGCCAAGGGCGTCAAAGTCGATCTCGACGCGGCGCTGCCGGAAGATGATGCGTGAGCGACGATACCTTCGAGGTCAACGGTTGGGCGATCTATGCGCATCCGCTTTTTCTCGACCAGCTAGAGGCGATGATCGCGGCGGTCGAGAAGGCGCGCAAGAAAGACCCAACGGGATATAAGAAGAAACGCGCCGCAAAGCTCCTCGCGGCCGTCTTGAAAGTGGCGTTCGAAGATATCCCAGGTGACCCGACCCGCGACGTCTATCGCCAGGGCGGCACGCTCGGCGACGACTACAAGCACTGGTTCCGCGCCAAATTCCTGCAGCAGTTCCGGCTGTTCTTTCGCTACCAACAATCAGGAGACGCTAAAATCATCGTGCTCGCTTGGGTCAACGATGACTCGACGCTGCGCGCCTACGAGAGCGGCAGCGACGCCTATGCCGTGTTTCGGAACATGCTGAATCGCGAGAATCCGCCAGATACGTGGAAGGAGCTTCTCGCCGCTGCATCAGACGCCGGCGCGAGACGTCGGATCGCGCGTGCGACGCGCGAGCGGTAATCCAAGAAAGCGATACGCGATGATCGTACCAACAAAGCTCGCTCGGTTTGACGCGCGTGTTCGCGCCTTTCTCGCGCAGCATTTCAAAAGCCGGGCGCCCTCGCTCGCTGAACTCACGGGGCTGTGGGAAACCTACGCGCGCCTTGGCCTTCCCAACGAGGATTTTGTCGCGGAGTTCACCAACGGCAAGCCGGCAAGCCTGGCTCAACGCACATGGGAGCTTCTGCTTGCGCAGCACCTCCACGACCAAGGTCACGAACTGACCTGCGTTGGCGATGGCCCGGATTTGCGCCTTGAACATGGCGGCGTGAGGATATGGATCGAGGCCGTCTGCCCTGAGCCGAAAAACCTTCCCGCCGATTGGCTCGAAGAGCCGAAGCCAGGCGAGGCGAAGGTCGGTACGTTTCCTCACGAACAAATCTTGTTGCGCTGGACGACTGCCTTTGACGCGAAGGTCAGCAAGCTCCAAACGTATCTGAAAAAGGGAATCGTGCTGCCAACGGATGCCTACATCATTGCGATCAACGGCTGCCAGCTGGGATGGACGCCCGGTGCGCGTGGAATCACGCAGATGCCCTTTGGCGTCGAAAGTGTTTTTCCCGTGGGTCCGTTGCAGTACTTGATCAACCGCGAGACCAGAAGAATCGAAGGCGCCTCCCTTTCATTGCGATTTTCCATTGTAAATCACAACAACACTGCAATTCCGACGACGCCGTTCCTCGATCCGGCTTACGCCGGTGTGTCAGCTGTATTTGGTTGCGCCACCGATCGGCGCCATGGAAAGCCTCTGACCATGCACGTAGTCCATAACCCGCTGGCGACGGTGCCGGTATCGCACGGACTGTTTGGTGTCGATGAAGATGAATGGTTCGCGGTGCCGGTGCCAGACGCTCCAGGTGAATTTGATCTAACCCACGCCTAGCGGGGTCACCCCGCGACGGTCTGAACGCCCACCTTTTCCTATGGTTGAACAGGCGAGAGGCCATACGTCGATAGCGCGCGGCGAAACCGTGAAAAGATGATATGCAGCTTGCCGGAGGTAAGGCAGGAGAGACGATCGCAACAGACCAGCCGGTCGGGCTGACGACAGTGTGATCTGGCAGGGAGTCGCAGCGACATGTCTACGATCCAGCTTTCAGCAACGCCACGCGGTAATGGTTACCAGGCGACCGTGACATTCCCAGACGGGCTCTCGGTTAGCTCGGAAGAAACCTATCCGACGATCACCGAGGCCATCACCGCCGCGGCGATGAAGCTACTCGACATGCCCGAGCGTCTGGCAACATTGGACCAAACAGGCGCGTGATCAGCGCCTGTTGGCGAGTTCGACCAGCACGTCGCCGTGGCATGCGAGCGGCGCGCAGAAATGAGATCGCGCCCGCGCAGTTGCTCGAGCGCATTCATCAGCGCAGGTTGCGCAGCGATCCAAGCGCGATATTTTGCGATGACCTCGGCGCGCGTGCCGTCGCGGCCGATGACGAATGGATTGCTTAGAGCGTTTCATTGCTTAATTGAATCGGAGGGGATTCCGGTTTTGGGCGGTTTGTGATTCAAGATGCTGACTGGATTGGAGGCCAGCATCGCATGACCCGACCTCTTTCCCTTGATCTTCGCGAACGTGTGGTGGCGTCGGTTCTGGCGGGCGAGAGCTGCCGGTCTGTGGCGGAACGGTTTGGCGTTGCGGTCTCATCGGTTGTGAAGTGGTCACAGCGGCAGCGGGCGACCGGCTCGGTTGTGCCTGGCAAGATGGGCGGTCACCGCAAGCCTGTGCTTGATCCGCACCGCGCCTTCATCGTCGAGCGGATCACTCAGACGCCTCACCTGACGCTGCATGGTCTGAAGGCGGAACTGGCAGCCCGTGGGGTCAAGGTCTCACACAACGCGGTCTGGCTGTTCCTGCGCCGGGAAGGGCTGCGGTTCAAAAAAAACACTGTTCGCTCTCGAACAGGCTCGCGCCGACGTCTCTCGTAGGCGTCAGCGTTGGCGATCCTGGCAGGCCGGGCTCGATCCGGGCCGCCTCGTCTTCATCGATGAGACCTGGATCAAGACCAACATGGCCCCTTTGCGAGGCTGGGGCCCCAAAGGGCACGCCTGCGCGGCTTCGCCCCGCACGGTCACTGGCGTACCCTCACATTCCTCGGCGCGCTCCGCCATGACCAACTCACGGCACCCTGCGTCTTCGACGGCCCGATCAACGGCGAATGCTTCTGCGCTTATGTGAAGCACCTTCTCCTGCCAACCCTGCGCGAAGGCGACATCGTCATTCTCGACAATCTCGGAAGCCACAAGTCGAAAGCTGTCAGGCAGATGATCCAGGCTGCTGGCGCCAGGCTCTGGTACCTGCCGCCATACTCGCCCGACCTCAACCCGATCGAGCAGGCCTTCTCCAAGATCAAACACTGGATGCGGCAAGCTCAGAAGCGCACCATCGAGGACACCTGGCGCCACATCGGTCAGCTCGTCCAGGACATCCAGCCTCGCGAATGCGCCAACTACTTCGCTAACGCGGGTTATGCTTCAGTCAAAATGTGAAACGCTCTAGGTCAGATGTCAAGTGTCCTTCGTTGATGAAACTTTTGGAATCTTTTTCCTTTCCGACGGATGACACCTTGCGGTGTCATTTGGACCGATTCACTCCGCGCGGGCTGAGCCGCATGGCCAGTGGCTTGATCGCCACCATGCGAGCAAGCGAGCGACTGCGCTCTGATGCAATCAAGCGGGAAATTGGAGCGCGCCGTGGATATCGGCGGATCAATTGGGAGGAATGGGCAACAGCTTATGGGTGTCGAGACTTCGATCGCCCGCGACGTTGTCGCGCTCACGCTGGACGCGCGACTTTCGTCACTTCGGCCCTGCGCCGAGCTCGGGCGGGACGCGCGCCGCCGGCGACAGACCTCATCTCGAAAAGGGCATCGATGATCGGGCACTCCGGAACCTGATCGCCCTTGCATTGCGCCGCCATGTCCGACATCGCCCGCTCCAACCGCTGCAGGTCGACGATCTTCCGACGGATATCCCTGAGATGTTCGACGGTCAGCGCGTTGACCTCCGCACAGGTGAAGGCGTGCCCGTCAACCAGGCGGAGCAGGTTACGCAATTCGTCGAGGCTGAAGCCAAGTTCTCGACCCCGACGAACGAAATGCAGCCGCCTGACATGCTCGACCCCGTAGATGCGGTAGCCGGCGGCGCTGCGAGCCGGCGCCGGCATGATGCCGATCTTCTCGTAGTAGCGGATTGTCTCGATGTTCACTTCGCTGCGCTCTGACAATGCCCCGATCGAAAAGTCTTCGGTTGCTTCATTTTTGGCCTCACAAATCCGTGAGAAGTTCTCGCTTGACCCTGTAGTCCCTACAGGCCTTAGGGTCACCATAGATCGATTTCGGGAGCGTGTTCAATGACGGTGCGAGACGAGGCAACAGCGCTGCCAAACGAGGTCATGACGACGACGCGGAATCAATTGGGCGCTGCGGCGCTGCAGGCGAATGACCGAACCAAGGGCGGCGCCTCGCGGCTCCTCGCGGCGGGCGGCATCCTGCAGCGCTCGGCGCCGCATCGTGCTGCGTCATACCATTCGCCCTTTTCACGCTGGGCGTCAGCGGCGCCTGGATCGGCAATCTGACTGCGCTGGAGCCGTATCAACCGCTCTTCGCCCTCGTCGCGCTGGGCTTCATCGGTTACGGCGCTTATCGGGTCTACGCCAAACCGAAAGCTGCATGCGTCCCGGGGTCTTATTGCGCCGATCCGAAGTCCGACAGATTGGCCAAGATCGGTCTTTGGGCCGCGACCGGGCTCGTCATTGTCGCGCTCGGCTTCCCCTACCTCATCCGCGCCATCGCATTCTGAACCCAGGAGATCGCCATGTTTCATCGCCTTGCATCCGCCGTCCTGACCATCGGCTTGTTCGCTGCGCCCTCGCTCGCCGTCGCGGCCGAATCGACGGTCACCCTCGCCGTCCATCACGCGGGGTGCGTCCTTTGTGGTCCCATCGTCAAAAGCACTCTGGAACACGTGACCGGCGTGAAATCGGTTCAGGTAAGCCAGGCCGACGGCATGGATGACGTCACGGCGACGGTGCTGTTCGACAATGCTCTCACGTCCCCGAACGCCATGATCAAGGCGACAACCGATCATGGCTATCCCGCCGATCTGAAGTCATGAACGCGGACGGGCAAGGCGTCAGGCCATTTGCTCTTGGAATTATTGGGCCGTTTTGGCGGTAACCTGCTGTGGGGCGCCCATCCTGATCGCAAGTCTCGCGACCGCCGGCATTTCGGCGTCGCTTGCCGCGACGGGCTATGTCGGAATCGCGATTGTGCTGACAGGTTTGGCAGTCGCCGCCTTTTGGCTCGTTCGCCGCCGCTCAAGCGCTGATTGTTGCGCGAGTACATTGGACAGGAAGAGTTCAAATCATGAGTGACTGCTGCGCGCCCGCGAAAAAAGGACAAAGCTACGACCTCGTGGTCGTCGGCGCCGGCTCGGCCGGCTTTTCCGCCGCGATCACCGCCGCCGAGCAGGGTGCACAGGTCGCGCTCATCGGATACGGCACGATCGGCGGCACCTGCGTCAATATCGGCTGCGTGCCTTCGAAAGCGTTGATCCGGGCTACGGAGGCGGTGCACCACGCCAATGTCGCGCAAACTCGGTTCGCAGGCATCGAAAGTGGCGCCCGCGTGGTCGATTGGGCCGCACAGATCGCCCAGAAGGACGCTTTGGTCGCTGGACTGCGTCAGGCGAAATACGCCGACCTCCTGCCCGAATACAACAACGTAGCCTACCGAGAAGGTCAGGCCCGGCTCGTCGCTGGCGGCGTCGACGTGGATGGTCAGCGGCTCACTTCGGAGCGCATCATCGTTGCAACTGGTGCGCGCCCCGCGCTGCCGCTGATTCCCGGAATCGCCGACGTCTCGCCGCTCGACAGCACGGCGGCGCTCGCCATGTCGCAACTACCGCGTTCGTTGATCGTGCTTGGCGGCGGCTATGTGGGGGCTGAACTCGCCCAAACCTTCGCGCGCGCTGGCGTCGGGTCACGCTGGTCTTTCGCAGTCGGCTCCTGCCGGAGGCCGAGCCCGAGATCGGATCGGCTCTCGCGGGCTACCCTCGCCGATGAAGGGATCACAGTCATCAGCGGAGCGGCCTATGATTCCGTCCGCAGGACCGATGACGGCGGTGTGGCTCTCGCCATTATCCGCAGCGGCCGTCCGGACATATTGACAGCCGAGCGGATTCTCGTGGCGACCGGGCGCACGCCGAATACTGAAACTCTCGGCCTCGCCGAGGCCGGCGTCACGCAGGCGTCGTCCGGCTCGATCGTCATCGACGACCGTATGCGCACGTCGAAAGCGGGCGTCTATGCGGTCGGCGACGTGACAGGCAAAGACCAGTTCGTCTACATGGCGGCCTATGGCGCAAAGCTCGCGGCCAAGAACGCGCTGAACGGCAACAGCCTGCGTTATGACAACTCGGCGATGCCGGCAGTCGTGTTCACCGATCCACAGGTGGCGAGCGTCGGTTTGACCGAGGCGCAAGCCCGCGCTGGCGGGCACGCCGTGCGAACCTCGGTGCTCTCACTCGACAATGTGCCCCGCGCGCTTGCAGCCCGCGACACCCGAGGACTGATCAAGCTCGTGGCGGACGGCGCAACCCGAAAACTGCTCGGCGCGCACATTCTGGCGCCGGAGGGCGCCGACAGCATCCAGACGGCGGCGCTGGCGATCCGCTGCGGTCTCACGATTGATGACCTCTCAGAGGCGATCTTCCCCTACCTCACGACCGTCGAGGGGCTGAAACTCGCGGCGCAGACGTTCGACAAGGATGTCAAGAAGCTGTCCTGCTGTGCGGGCTAAGGCAATGGCGTTCATGTGAAGGCGAACCATGAAAACGATGCGCATGCGCAATTAGAGCCGGCGGTAGAGATTCGGCTGGGTCTTTCGCCCTGATTGGTCGGCAGTGACGAAGCCGAGGGCGAGGGAAGCTCTTGCCGGCCGTCTGCTGCGCGCGCCGGACTGCTGGACAAGTGGTCTCACAGGCTCGATGCAAATGACGATCTCGTATGGCGCGCGATCTTGCAGTTCTATGGCGATCATGGCCAGCCTCCGCAGATTGCGGACATCGCCGGTGAAATCGGATTCGAGATCGATCACGTCGAAACGGCGCTCCGCGCGCTGGACCGAATGATCTGATCGGACCGATCGCGATTCCGGGCAAATCCGCTTGGCCTATCCGTTCAGGAAGCAGTCACCGCCCATCGGGTCGATCTCTCAATGGGCACACCCTCCACGCTCTCTGTGCGATCGACGCGCTCGCGCCGCAGACATGTATGGCGCGGACATATCGATCTCATCACCATGCGTCACTGCGGGTCGCAGATAGAGTGACGACGCTGCGGATGGTCGGGCGCCGAAAAGCGTTGCCCCAGCAGGTGCGGTTGTTTGGTACGACTTCGCCTATGACGGCTGCGCTGCCGGCTCTTGTTGCCCGTCGATCGCATTCTTTTGCTCGGACGCGCATTTGCAGCAATGGCTTGATGTTCAAACACCACGACGTGACGGCACTGGCTTGACCGTGGATGAGGCCTTGGAGGTCGGCCGCGCCATCTTTGGCCCGGTCCTCACTGACCCGCTCTCGGACACCTTGCGCTGACTCGCAGTTGACGCCCTTCCTGCCGTGACACTGCGATCCTATCGAGATCAAGCGTTGGTGGGCCGCAACACCGCAGGACGGCGAAGAACATCGATCTGCTTCGTAAGCTGGGCATTGCGGCGATCGGCCATTTCGGCCAGGCGTTCCGCCTCGACCGCGCGTCGCAATAATCCGGCATTCTCCGTCACAAGCTGCCTGATCTGGAGCTGCATGTCGCCAATTACGGCACGTTGCTCGGCGACCTTGTGCTCCACGCTACCGAGGCGATCGGGAATCGCTCCACGCTTTCGGGCTCGAGCGAGGTCGTCGAGGATATCGCGATGGTTGGTGTAGATGGCGTTGCGCGCGACGCCTGCCTCGCGGGCGAGCGCGGCGACCGTCAATCGGCGGCCTGGATACGTTGAAGCCAGCCGTTCGGGCGCCCCGCGAACAAGGCGATCGAGGGCCGCGCCCAGCTTGTCGGCGGTCGCCTGCATCCGCCGATCATAGGGGGTCGGCGGCGCCGGCGGGTTCGGGGGCGGCATGGGAGTCTCCCGTAAGTTCGGCGAGGATGCGGTCGCATTCGGCGATCCGCGTGCGAGCGAGCGCGAGGCTGACTGGGTCGAGCCGAGAGTTGGAAAGCAGGCTGAGATTGCGGCTTCGCCGGGCTTCCCAGACCGGACGATGGCGTTCCGTTACGGCGAAGTTGGCGCAGCGGACGCAGGTGCTCTCGGTCCGCCAGGTTGGGTTGGGGCCATGTTCGTCACCGCGGCAGGCGGCGCTCTCGGCACGATAAGCGCAGTATCCCCAATCGCAGACACCGAGGCGCATGCCGCTCTCGTCGATCAGAAAATCGATATAGGCGGCGAGATCGCCGTCCATCGTTCGCCGCGGAATTGTGATCGGTCCGCGAGCATTCTCCCTGCCCGACCACCGAGCCGACTGGCGGTCAGCAGCTCCTCCAGCGCGGC